>JACQBB010000089.1 GCA_016194625.1 Elusimicrobiota bacterium
GCCGCCTGCTCCTGGGCCTGACGCTGACCTCGGAGGGCTGTCCCCTCGGCCCGACCATCGTCGCGATGGCCCGGCGCGCGCTGGAGAGCGCGGCCGCCGGGCGCGAGGTCGCGGTGGAATTGCGCTGAGACCCGCCGTGGTCGCCGGCGATGCTCTCCGAGGAGGGCCGCGCCCTCCTCGGAGGCTAGCGCCCGTCGCCCAGCGTCGCCGTCTTCCCGTCGGCGGTGAACCGCACCCGTCCTTCGACGACGAGGACGGTGAACGGGGCCGAGGCGCGGCGCTCCGGGATCGTCGTCCCGGCATGCATCGCCACCAGGACGACCTTCAGTCCCGGGCTCTTGTGCAGGGCGCGCGGGAAAACCGCGCGGGAGCATGTTCGGTCAGGCGGCGGCGGCGGAGCGGGCTCGGCGGCGGCGCAGGCCGTTCCTGGAGATCTTCTCCTGCGTCCCGCACGAGCAGAGGTACACGCTGAGGGTCCGGCACTCCTTCGCGGCGAACAGCAGCAGCTCCAGGCACGACTCCAGGCTGCGCGCGGTCGGGCGCCAGAGCAGATGAGGCGACTGCGCGCCCTCCTTCGGCCTCTCGCCCCGGGCGAGCACGCGGTCCGAGTTCTCCGCGCACAGGAACAGCTCGTGGACGTTCAGGAACGGCACGCCGAGCCGGTCGAGCTCCAGGACCATCGGACGCAGCTTGGGCATGTCCTCGGGCACGACCGGGATCTCGACGGCGACCTCGTCGAAGGACTCCTTGGCCAGGCGCACCGGCGTCAGGTCGTAGCCGCGCGCGGCGGCGTCGAAGCGGATCGAGTCGAGGCCCGCGTCCTTCAGCCGGCGCAGGACGCTCTCCGACGCGCGGTCGCCGTTGGTGTACAGGTCCACGCGCGGCGGCTCGGGCATGCCTTTGAGCGCCGCGAGCAGGGCCAGCACGCGCTCGGGGAACAGCAGCGGCTCGCCGCCGGACAGCCCGACGCTGCGCAGGCCGAAGCGCTCGACGATCGCGGGCGCCTCGGCCGGGTCGGTCACGGGGATCCCGTGCACGACGGTCTCGTCCTTGCGCGGCTTCTGATTGAAGCAGAAGAAGCAGTCGCGCGTGCACAGGCCGGTCACGTAGAGGTTCGTCCCGCGGCCCGATAGGCACGGCTTGCAGCCCGGCGGCAGCGCGCGCGTGAACAGCGTCATGCTCTTCCCGTCGCCCTTCACGCCGGCGGCGCGCAGCTCCGTCAGCAGCGCCGCGATGCGCTCGACCTGGGCGGGCGCGGGCTCGACGCCGGGCTCGACCGTGGAGCGCGCCGCGCGGCGCGCGTACCAGGAGAGGTCGTCCGACTCCTTCAGGCTCACGCCGCGGCCTTCACCGGGACCGGCTCGAAGCGCGCTTGGAAGAAGCGCAGGTGCTTGGGCTCCTTGACGAACTTGAGGCCGGGCAGGCTCGCCGCGCGGCGGTGGAGCGCGCCGATCTCGCGCGCGACGAAGTCCAGGTGCGTCTGCGTGTACACGCGCCGCGGCAGGGTCAGGCGCACCAGCTCCAGCGTCGGATAGCGGTTCTGCCCCTTCGCGTCGCGCCCCGCGGAGACGACGCCGCGCTCCATCGCGCGCACGCCGGAGGCCTCGTAGATCCACGCCGCCAGCGCCTGCGCGGGCAGCTCGTCGGGGCTCAGGTGCGGCAGGAACGCCTTCGCGTCGACGAACACCGCGTGGCCGCCGAAGGGCTTCACGACGGGCACGCCCTCCTCGACGAGCCGCTCGCCCAGGTAGGCGACCTGCGCGAGGCGGTGCTCGATCCACTCGTCCTGGACCATCTCGCGCACGCCGACGGCGAGCGCCTCCAGGTCGCGGCCGGCCAGGCCGCCGTAGGTGTGCAGGCCCTCGAACAGCACGCACAGGTTCTGCGCCTTCTCGCACAGCTCGGCGTCGTGGGTGGCGAGGAACCCGCCGATGTTCACGTAGGCGTCCTTCTTCGCCGAGACCGAGATCGCGTCGACGAGCCTGCACATCTCCTTCAGGATGACCGCGACCGGCTTGCCCTTCCACGCCTTCTCGCGGGCGCGGATCATCGCGGCGTTCTCGACGGCGCGGGCGCCGTCCATCACCAGGCGGATGCCCTTGCCGCGGCACAGCTCGGAGGTCTTGCGCAGGTTCTCCAGGCTCACCGGCTGGCCGCCGGCCATGTTGACCGGGCAGCCGACGGCGAACGATCACGTCCTCGAAGATGCCGCCGGCCAGCTCGATGTGGGCGCGCGTCGTCGTGAAGTACATGTTGCCGGCGACGTACTGCCCCGGCGTGATCCAGGACTTGGAGAGCAGGTGCTCGGCGCCGCGGCCCTGGTGCGTCGGGACCACGTACTGGAAGCCGTACACGTCCCGGATCGCCGCCTCCAGGCGCTCGAAGCTGCGGCTGCCCGCGTAGGCCTCGTCGCCGATCATCAGCGCGGCCCACTGGTTGTCGCTCATCGCGTTGGTGCCGGAGTCGGTGAGCAGGTCGATGTACACGTCGCGGCTGTTAAGAAGGAAGGTGTTCCAGCCGGCGTCCTTCAGGCGGGCCTTGCGCTCCGCCGCGGGGAGCAGGCGGATCGGCTCGATCATCTTGATCTTGTACGGCTCGGGGGGGAGAGGGGTTTTCATGCCTTACCCCTAGCAACGGCGTTGCCAGCTCCGGGGCGACCATGGCGTCCGTCATAGACGGCCCCCCGCGCCGGGGCTACACTGCGGACATGGAGAGGGTCATCGACATCCACCTGCGCCTGCGTTTCGACCGGCGCGCGCTGAGGAATTGGCTGGCCGCCGCGCTGGTGTTCGCGGTCGCCGGCGACCTGGCGTCGGAGAACGTGACCCTGACCACCTACTACCCCGCGCCGTCCGGCGTCTACACCCAGATGATCACGACGAACAACACCTTCCTGGCGCGCGACGCCGGGAAGGTGCTCCTGGGCGGGGCCGTCTACTCGGCCGGCGCCGGCGCGGACGCGAGCGCCAAGCTCGACGTGACGGGCACGGCGTACGCGCAGAAGATCCTGGGGACGGGCAACAACGCCTACAACCCCGCCGATCCCAAGGCCGCGGACATCGTCATCGGCAGCGACGCGGGCACGCGGCACGACTCCAGCATCATGTTCTGGTCGAACGCCAGCGCCTCCCGCCTGTACAACAACTCCGACGTGTTCTACTTGAGCGCGTGGAACCAGGACGCGGTCACCGGAGCCAACGTCGTGCTCGGCGCCGCGGTGGGCAGCTCCAGCCGCGTGCGCGGCAACCTCGGGCTGGGCCCCTCGGCCGTCTCGGCGTCAGGACGCGGCTATCTGTTCATCGACAACACCAACACCGGCTGCGTCGAGCAGGACGTGACGCAGGGGCTCGTCTGCGGCGTCGGCACCTACGCGACCTTCATGCCGGGGCTGTACGTCGAGGGCTGGAACTACGCCAACCGCGGCGGCCAGACGCTCGTCCAGACCGGCGCCGGCCAGGCCTCGACGCAGGTGTGGGGGCTGAACAACTGCTCGGCCGGCGGCGTCGGCTGCACCGGCAACCCGACGTGGATGACGCTCAAGAAGGACGACTCCGTCGCGCACATCTTCTGCTGCCCGAAATGAGGCCATGACCATCACTCTCCTCCTGGCGAGCGCGCTCGCCGCGTCCGCCGCCGTGCCCCCCGCCGTCGGAGTCTCCACCGCGATCGCGGGCGCCGAGCAGAGGCTGCTCGAGCGCTGCTCGGCGCCGGGAGGCCTGGACCCGGCCGCCGCGCTGGCGGACCGGTCGCGGCGCGACCTCGAGCTGGTGTCCGCGGGCGAGGCGCGCGACCTGCTCGCCTACGCCTCCTGCCGCGAGCTGCAGGGCGTGCGCGACGGCTGCGCGTCGCTCGAGGGGCTGGTCGGGGCGCTCTCCGGCGCGGCCGCCCATTGCCGGGAGATCGCGGCGCACGACCGGTTCGTCTTCGCCGTCCTCCGGGGCGGGGACGCGGCCGGCGCGTGCCGGGCGATGTTCGAGCCCGAGGGACGGCGCGGCCCGGGAGTGGACCGCGGCTGCGCCGCGGCGATCGCGGCCGTGCGCGCCGGCGACGCGCGCCCGGCCTGCGCGACGCTGAAGACGGAGAAGCTCATCGGGCCCGACGAGGACTGCGAGAGTCACCTCTCGTCGTGGAGCGGCCGCTCCGAGGAGTGCGGACGCGTCAAGGACCCGGAGGCCGCGCGCGACTGCCGGGAGCGCGCCGCGCTGGTCGCCGGCCTGCGCGACCGCGCGCGCTGCCGCGCGTCGGCGGCGTGCCGGGCCTTGGAGGAGAAGGCCGCGGACGCGTGCGCGGGGCCGGCGGCCTCCTTCGCGCGCGCGGCGTGCGCGCGCCTGTCCAAGTCCTCGGCGGAGACGAAGCGGCTCCTCACGCTCGAGGAGCAGGCGCGCCAGCGCGAGCGCCAGCACAAGGCGGCGGAAGCCCGCCGCGAGGCCGACGCCCGCGCCCGGCACGAGGCGCTGGTGAAGGCGAAGGCCGCCGCGCAGGAGAAGATCCAGGCGGAGGCCGACGCCAAGAAGGCGAAGCAGGCGATCAAGACGCAGTTCTCCAAGGACCAGCCGATGAAGCAGTCCGTCGACATCAAGGAAGTCATGAAGAAGCTGGAGAAGGGGGAGGCGCCGCCCTCCGCCCCGAAGCCCGCCGCCGACGAGGAGCCGGCGCGCTGACCCGCGATGGCCAAGAGACGCTGCACCTTCGCCTTCCGCCCGACCGACACCGACGGCGCGCGCCTGCTCGCGGTCCTCGGCGCGCGCCGCTTCGGCGAGCTGCAGGCCGCGTTCGGCGGCCGGCGCATCTGGATCCCCAAGTCCGGCGTCAACATGCGCTGCATCGTCTGCAGCCTGCGCGACCGCTGCATCCGGACCTGGCGGCGGCGGGGCATGCCGGCCGAGAACATCGCCCGCAGCCTCGGCCTGTCCGCGAAGACCGTGTACCGCGTCCTGCGCGCGAAGGACGCGCCCGAGGCGTCGCGTCCGCGACGCGCGCGGGAGGCCTGCGTCCGTCGGGACGCTCTGGCGCAGCGGGTCTCATCCGCGCCGTAGTTGAGCCTGGAGGCCTCGCGGACGAGAGGCTATCATCTGAAAATCGCCCCGGCGCGCCGTCGCGCCGCGGAGCGAGAACACTGACGCGGGGCGCCCTCGGTCCCGGCCCCGCCCGGAGGAATCGATGTCCCGCCCCAGCACCGAAGCGTCTTTCGAGGTCGACGAGCGCATCTATCCGCTCGAGGCCGTCCAGAACGCGGCGTACGCGTTCACCGACCGGGCGTTCGTCCGTCTCGAGCCCGGCGACGCCGGGAAGCTGAGGGTCTCGCTCGCCCCCAAGACCGCGTCCGAGGGGCCGGCCGCCGAGACCCTGCGGGGGGAGTTCGACAACGAGCTGGTGCACC
>JACQBB010000090.1 GCA_016194625.1 Elusimicrobiota bacterium
CCGTTCTACGCCGAGGGCGGCGGCCAGGTCGGCGACACCGGCGACCTGATCGCGGCCGACGGCTCGCGCGTGCTGGCCCGCGTGGCCGACACGCAGAAGCACGGCAAGGTGTTCGTGCACATGGTCGAGCTGGGCGCCCGCCTGCTGGTGGGCACCGAGGTGGTCGCGCGCGTGGACGCCGAGCGCCGGGCGCGCATCATGCCCCACCACACCGCGACGCATCTCATGAACGAGGCGCTCAAGCGCGTGCTCGGGACGCACATCCGCCAGGCCGGCTCCTACGTGGGCCCGGACAAGCTGCGCTTCGACTTCACCCACCCGCACGCGCTGACCCCGGAGCAGATCGCCGAGATCGAGCGCATCGTCAACGCCGAGATCAAGGCCGCGCACCCGGTCGTCCCCAAGGTCCACCCGATCGCGAAGGTCGCCGAGTTCGGCGCGACCACGCTCCTCGGCGAGGACTACGGCTCCGACCCGCGCTTCCTGCTGCGGGCAAGGCGGTCGAAGAGCACGCGGCGGCCCTGCACGCCGCCAAGGTCAAGGCGCTCGCGGAGCTCGAGGCGCGCCAGCTCGAGCTGATCGAGTCCATCGCCGCCCTCGGCGGCAAGGCCGCCCCCGCGGCGACCCGCGCCGAGGCGGACCTGAAGGCGCACCTCAAGCAGCTGGAGAGCCGGCTCGGCGCGCTGAAGGCGAACAAGCTCGCCGCGCAGGCGGAGGCCGGCAAGAAGGTGCTCGAGGTCAAGGGCGTGAAGGTGTGCGTCCAGCGCCTGGACGGCGCCGACCCCAAGTCCCTGCGGGGCCTGTCGGACAAGATCAAGGCCGAGGTCGGCTCGGGCCTGGTCTTCCTGGCCGCGCCCGGCGCGGGCAAGCTCAGCTTCGTGCTGGCCGCGACGCCCGACCTGGCCGCCAAGGGCGTGGACGCCGCCAAGATCGCCAAGGCCTTCGCCGCCGCCAACGGCGGCTCGGCCGGCGGACGCGCCGATTTCGCCCAGGGCGGGGCCGCCGACGCCGACTGGGACAAGACCGTCGCGAGCCTGACCGCCCTCATCTCATAAAGGAGACGCCATGCCCATCCCTCAGGACCTCGCCGCCCAGATCGAGGCCGCGTTCGACTACCGCGGCCACGTGACGCTCACCCTCGCCGACGGCAAGACGCTCGAGGGCTTCCTGTTCAACCGGGAGCTGGCCCCGCTCAAGGGCGAGGCCTACGTCGAGGTCATCCCGAAGGACTCCGAGGAGCGCGTGCGCCTCGCCGCGAAGGACCTGAAGGCGGTCGCGCTGACCGGCAAGGACTTCGCCGCCCCGTTCGTCCCGCCCGCGAAGTAAGCCTCAGCGGAAGTTGCGCACGGAGTCGGCGGGGGCCTCGCCGACGCGCGAGACGCGCGAGGACACGCCTGGACGGGCCGCCGGCGGCGTCGACGCGCCCAGGCGCGCCGCCGAGCCGGGGGCCGCGGGCGTGGGCGCCGAGGCCTTCGCCGCGGCGGACGCCGGCGCGTCCTGCACGGCGGCGGAGGCAGAACTGGTCGTCTCCCCGCGGCCGTACACCGTGAAGGTCCGCAGCTTCGTGGAGAGGTGCTTGCGCCAATCGCCGCCGGCGCTCGCGTCGGCGGGCGCGTCGGTGATCTGCTCGGACGGGCGCGGCTGGTCGGCCGCCGCGACCGGGACGCGGATCTCCTGGTCGGCGACCTCGGGGATGGCGAACATGCGGTCCTGGGCGACCCTGGCCTCGTCCACGGGGCGGACCGGGACCACCCGGGTCCGCACGGCGACCTGGCGCGGCGCCGGCGCCATGCCGAGCGCCTCGCGCGCGGCCGCCTTGAAGGTGTCCACCAGGCGGCCGTTGCCGTTGAAGTCCATGAACAGCAGCGCGTAGGCGATCACGAACACCACCGCCCAGCCGGCCGCCGTCTCCACCGCCTCCGACACCCAGCTCAACGCTTCCTTGACCTTGGGGGCCATGCGCTCAGTATAGGCCCGCGACCCGCGGCGCGCAAGTGGTGAACACCGACTTTTTACCGGGAATACCGTCTTTTTTCCGAGGCGACGCAACGACGAAAACGACACCCTCCCCCTGGCGCGGACGCGGTTCTCCCGTTATGCTACGGTCATGAGCCGGCGGACCCCGCTCCTCGCCGCTTGTCTGCTCGCGCTGTGGCCGCGCGCCGTGTGCGCCGCGGTCGCGCGCTCGGCCCCGCTGTACTCCGCCCCCGGCGAGGCGTGGAGCGGCGCCGTCGGCGGCGCGCTGTCGGGAGGGGCCGGCGCCGCCGCGCTCGCCCCGGCCCTCGCGCCGCTGGCCGCGCCGGGTCTCTCCCCCGCCGGCTACGCCCCGGTCGTCGCCCAACTGCAGGGCGCGCTCGCGCTCACGCCTCAGGCCTTCGCCGCGCTGCCGCTGCACGAGCGCCGCTCCGCGCTCGAGCTCGCGCTGGAGGAGGCGCAGAGCGACCTGCGCGTCAAGGCCTTCGCGCTGGTCGAGCGCGCCAACGCGATCGCGGCCCCGGACAAGAGCCTCGACAAGGAGGGCCGCGCGGAGCTGTACCGCGTCGTCGCCCAGCTCCAGGAGCTGGAGCGCGACTACGGGCCGCTCGTCCCCGAGGACTCGCGCGGCCTCGTCGCCGACGCGCGCGGCCGCGCCGCGGCGCGCGCGGTGGAGGTCCGCGACGAGCTCCTCGGCCGCCGCGCCAAAGCCTTGGCCGCCGCTCTCGCCGGGGCCGGCCGCGACGAGCCGTCCGCCGCCGCGGCCGCGCGCGCCGCCCTGCCCCGCCCGAGCAACGGCGCCGTGCACCTCGCCGCCGAGATGCGCAACCACGTCAAAGGCTGGAAGCTGCGCGACCTCGACTCCCTGCTCGTCGGCTACGGCTTCGTCCTCAAGGAGGGCTCGAACCACCGCAAGTACGAGTTCCCGGGCATGAAGCCGCAGATCGTCCCCCGCCACAAGGACGCCGAGATCAGCGCCGCCTACATCGCCGACGCCCTGGAGGCCATCGACGAGATCGAGAGACGCCGCGCGGGGACGCCGGCCGACGCGCCCGCGCCGCCGCCGCTCGCCGCGACCGACGGCCCCGGCCGCTGGGTGGACCTGACCTCCCTCTCCGTCCTGCTCGGCGAGGAGAGCAAATCCAAGCCGAAGGCCCGTCCGGAGACGGAGGCCGCGCCGCGGCCCGTGGAGGCGCGTCCGCAGAAGCCGAAGAAGGCCGCGCTGGCCCCGGCGACGCCGCGCCCCGCGCCCGCGCCGAAGGCCGAGCCGCCCGCGCCGGCCCCGAAGACGCCGCCCGCCGCGCCGCCGACCGCCGCTCCCGCCGAGCCCGAGCCGTCGCGCCCCACGCTGGGCGACAAACTGCGCGGATTGTGGCAGAATCTGCGCGGACCCCGGTGATCCCCGAGACCGTCGCCGAACTCGCCGCCCTAGGCCTCCTCGCATACGCCCTCTACCGGGCGCTGGAGCCTTTGCGCGCGCGCCTCGAGAGGCTCATCCTCCGCCGGCTCGACCCGGCGAAGGCGGACATCGTGGACGCCGAGATCGTCTCACGTCCGCGCAAGGACAAGGAGTGAACATGGCCAAAGTCGAGCTTCCGTCGGACCCCGAGGGCATCGCCAAACTCGGCAGCCGCGTCCTGACCGCCGCCGTCGCCTTCGTCGCGCTGACCGTCCTGCTCAGTTCCTACACGATCATCTCTCCCGGCTACACGGGCGTCATCTTCAACATCTGGACGGGCTCCCTGCGCACCGTCGGCCAAGGCATGGCCGTGCGCATGCCCTACATCACCCGCGTGCAGAGCTACCCGACGGCCCTTCGCACCTACACGATGGTCATGCGCTCCGGCGAGGGGTCGTCCTCCAACGACGACTCGATCGACCTGCCGACGCGCGAGGGCCAGCACATCCGCCAGGACATCTCGGTCACCTACAACACCACGCAGGAGCGGGCCGCCGACGTGTTCCGCTCGTTCCGCGGCGCGCCCGTCGACGAGATCGAGGCCACCTTCATCCGCCGGACCATCATCACCGTCGCCCAGAACGCCGCCGGCCAGATGTCGTTGTCCGAGATCATCTCCGCGAAGCGCGGCGACCTTCAGGCCAGCGTCGAGCAGAAGCTCCAGGGCGAGCTCGCGAAGATGGGCTTCAGCCTGGACAAGGTGAACCTGGGCGCCAGCCACCTCCCGCCGGCGATCGAGAACCAGATGCAGCAGAAGATGGCCGCGCAGCAGCAGGCCCAGCAGGCGGAGTACGAGCTCCAGAAGCAGGAGACCCTGGCCAAGGCCGCCGTCGCCCAGGCGCAGGGCGAGGCGCAGTCGGTCCTGGTGCGCGCGAAGGCCCAGGCCGAGGCCAACCGCCTGCTCAACGCCTCGCTGAGCCCGACGCTCGTCAACTACCGCGCGGTGGACAAGTGGAACGGCGTCCTGCCGACGGTCACGAGCGGGGCGACCCCCTTCATCGACCTGCGCAAGCCCTGAGGCGAGGGCCCAGAAAAGGATAGGCCGTTAGGCCCAGGCATCTAGGCCCTTCGGACGCCATATTCCTGTATAATACGGCGTCGGACGCCGCGAGGGGTCGCGGCGAGAAGTCCCTGGAGGTGTCCATGGTCCGCTCCACCGCTCGAGGTCTCCTGGCCTTGAGCCTGCTCGCCCTCGCCGCGCCCTCGTTCGCCGATCCCGGCTATTTCGACGGAACCGCCGGCGCCGCCCTCCCGGGCGTGGACTTCGCGCCCGTCCGCGCCGCGGCCGCCGCCGCGAAGGTCTCCGCGCAGGCCGCGCCGTCCGAGTCCGCGCAGTCCGGCGCCGACCTGTACGTCTTCACCAAGGAGGAGGCCGCCGCGGCCAAGCAGAAGTTCGGCTTCCGCGAGCGCTCCGCGCGCGGCTGGACCTTCGACTCCGACGTCCCGGCCGACATCCAGAAGCAGATGCTCGCCGACCTCCAGTTCATGTACGGGCTGAAGGGCTCGGGCGCGACGCCGCTGCACCGGAAGATCTTCGGGCCGGTGGACGGCTCCTCCTACCAGAAGTTCTTCGAGAGCCGCGTCACCGCCATCGGCATGAACGGCTGCGGCAACGGCAACGCGGTCGCCTGCGTGATCCCGTTCCGCGACCCGTCGAAGATGTGGCTGACCAAGAACTTCATCAAGTTCAGCCACCCGCAGGTCTCGCGCATGATGGTCGTCTACCACGAGGCGCGCCACACCGAGACGCGCAACGGCAACTGGCCGCACGCGACCTGCCCGACCCCGTTCCTGGACGAGAACGGCAAGGACAAGAAGAGCATCTGGACCGGCGCGATGCTGGAAGGCGAGCCGGCCTGCGACGAGACGCCGCTCGGCTCCTACGGCTCCTCGACGATCCTGCTCAAGAACATCCAGAAGAACTGCTCGAACTGCACCGACAAGGTGAAGATGGACGCCGGGCTGTACGCCGACGACCAACTGGGGCGCATCATCGACGACGGCGCCAAGGCCGAGATGAAGGACGACTTCGCCAAGTGAAGCGCGCTCTGACCGCGGGCGCGCTGGTCGCGCTGGCGGTCCTGGGCTGGCGGGCGGCGAGGAAGTCCTCGCCGCCCGCCGTTCTTCCCCCCCGCGCGGCGCTGCTGCGCGAGGTGCTGGCCGCGCGCAACGACAACGACCCCCGTCTCGACCTGGCCTTCCAGGACCTCGCGCCCGACGAGAAGCGCGCGTTCCGCGAGGAGTACCGCCGCCTGCCGCGCGAGGCGCGCAACGAGCGCGGCACCGTCGTCTACCTGCTCGGCCGCAGCCTCTCGAGGGACGAGGATTGGGCGTTCATGAAGGAAGCGGCGGGCGAGCCCGCCTGCCTGAGCCTGGCCGACTGCGCGCATGAGGGCGGCGCTTCGTCGCAGTCCCCCGGCGACGAGGTCACGCTCGCCTATCCCGCGCTCGTCGCGCTGAAGCGGGCGGAGGCCGAATTGTCGAAGCCCGTCCCCGCGGACGCGGAGGCCGCCCGCGCGGTGCTCGCGGCCGGCGCGGCGTCGCAGGCGCCCGCGGCCCGGCGTCTCGCGCGGCGCATCGCCGAGCGCTACCCCGTCAGCGGCAGGCCCTGACGCCCAGGCGCGCCAGCGTCGCGTCCGCCTCCGGCGCCGTCAGCCCTCGCGCCGCCGCGAAACGCGCGGCGTCGCGGGCCTCCAGGCAGTCGCGCGCGGCCAGCGCGGCGAGCTCCCGCGCGTCGTCCGCCCCGAGCGCCCGCGCGGCCGCGTCGAGACGCGCCGCGTCCGAGCGGCCCTCGCGCCACGCGGCGAGCTCGGCGGAGACGAAGGCCTCGGTCTCCGACGCGGGGGCGCGGCAGTCCGGGGAGATGAAGCACCCGCTCAAGGCCAGCCCGGCCGCGGCGAGGAGGGCCGTCGGCGCTGCGCGCATGTCCCCAGTATAGCCCCGCTCTCCCCGGCCGCAAGGCCCCCCCCGGAAAATACCCGGCCTTTCGCGGTCACCGGTCATTGACGCCGCGGATGAGAATTGTCTGAATCCGAAGACCGGAGGCCCATCACCCTCATGAGCCCGAACACCGCCGCGCCCGACGTCCCCGTCCGCGCCCTGGAAGCCGCCGTGCTGACGCCCGAGGCCGCCGCCTTCGTGACCGGCCTGCAGCGCCGCTTCGGCGCGCGGCGCCTGGAACTGCTCGCCGCGCGCCGCGCGCGCCAGGCCCGTCTCGACGCCGGCGAGCGCCCCGACTTCCCCGCCGAGACGGCGGACCTGCGCCGCGCCGCGTGGACGGTGCGCCCCGCGCCCGCGGACCTGCGCGACCGCCGCGTCGAGATCACCGGGCCGGTGGACCGCAAGATGGTCATCAACGCGCTGAACTCCGGCGCGAAGGTGTTCATGGCCGACTTCGAGGACGCGCACTCGCCGACCTGGGAGGCGACGCTCGCCGGCCAGGTCAACCTGTCCGACGCGATCCGGCGCACGGTCTCCTACACGAGCCCCGAGGGCAAGGAGTACGCGCTCAAGGAGAGGACCGCGGTCCTGCTGTGCCGCCCGCGCGGCTGGCATCTCGAGGAGCGGCATTTCCTCGTGGACGGCGCGCCGGTCTCCGCGAGCCTGTTCGACTTCGGGCTGTACTTCTTCCGCAACGCGAAGGAACTGCTCGCGCGCGGCTCGGGCCCGTACTTCTACCTGCCCAAGCTGGAGAGCCGCCACGAGGCGCGCCTGTGGAACGACGTGTTCCTCCATTCCCAGGAACAGCTCGGCCTGCCGGTCGGCACGATCCGCGCGACCGTGCTCATCGAGACGATCCTGGCGGCGTTCGAGATGGACGAGATCCTGTACGAGCTCCGGGACCACTCGATCGGCCTCAACTGCGGGCGCTGGGACTACATCTTCTCGGTGATCAAGAAGTTCTCCGCCGACCCCGCCTTCGTGATGCCCGACCGCGCGCAGGTGACGATGACGACGCGTTTCCTGCGCTCGTACTCGCGCCTGCTCATCGAGACCTGCCACAAGCGCGGCGCGCACGCGATGGGCGGCATGGCGGCGCAGATCCCGATCAAGGGCGACGCCGCGCGCAACGAGGCCGCGCTCGCCAAGGTCCGCGCCGACAAGGAGCGCGAGGCCGGCGACGGCCACGACGGCACCTGGGTCGCGCACCCGGGGTTGGTGCCGGTCGCGCAGGAGGTCTTCGACCGCCTGATGCCGGGCCCGAACCAGCTCGACAAGCGCCTGCCGGACCTCTCCGTGACCGCCGCCGACCTGTTGGCGGTCCCGAAAGGAGAGATCACGGAGACGGGTCTGCGCGTGAACCTGTCCGTCGGCCTGCGGTACCTGGCCGCGTGGCTGTCGGGCAGCGGCTGCGTGCCCATCAACGACCTGATGGAGGACGCCGCCACCGCCGAGATCTCCCGCGCCCAGGTGTGGCAGTGGGTCCGTCACGGCGCGACGCTCGCCGACGGCCGCCCCGTGACCGTCGCGCTGGCCCGCCAGGTCCTCGCCGAGGAGAAGGCCAAGATCACGCCCGGACGCACCGCGCCCGGCACGCTCGCCGTCGCCGCCGAGCTGTTCGACGAGATGTTCGCCGCCGAGAGATTCACCGAGTTCCTCACCATCCCCGCCTACGGGCGCCTCGACCGTTAAGGAGACAACCACCAGAGCCTGTACCCGGTCCTGTCCGTCCCGCATCTGATCCAGCGCATCAACAACTCGCTGCTGCGCGCCGACCAGATCGACACGGCCAAGGGCACCCGCACGGTGCGCTCCTGGTTCGCGCCGATGGTCGCCGACGCCGAGGCCGGCTTCGGCGGGCCGATCAACTCCTTCGAGCTGATGAAGGCGATGATCGCGGCCGGCGCCGCGGGCGTGCACTTCGAGGACCAGCTCGCCTCGGCCAAGAAGTGCGGCCACATGGGCGGCAAGGTCCTGGTCCCGACCGGAGAGTTCATCACCAAGCTCGTCTCGGCCCGCCTGGCCTCCGACGTGCTCGGCATCCCGACGGTCATCATCGCCCGCACCGACGCCGACTCGGCGAGCCTGCTGACCAGCGACTCCGATCCGCGCGACCGCAAGTTCATCACCTCGCGCGAGCGCACTCCGGAGGGCTTCTTCCCGATCAAGGCCGGCATCGACACCGCGATCGCGCGCGCTCTCGCGTACGCGCCGTACGCCGACATGATCTGGTGCGAGACCTCGCACCCGGACCTGGGCGAGGCCAAGAAGTTCGCCGACGCCGTGCACAAGGTCTTCCCGGGCAAGCTGCTCGCCTACAACTGCTCGCCGTCGTTCAACTGGAAGCGCAAGCTCGACGACGCCACGATCGCCAAGTTCCAGCGCGAACTGGGCGCGATGGGCTACAAGTTCCAGTTCGTGACGCTGGCCGGCTTCCACTCGCTGAACCACGGCATGTTCGAGCTCGCGAAGGCCTACAAGGACGAGGGCATGGCCGCCTACTCGCGCCTGCAGGTCAAGGAGTTCGAGAGCGAGCCCGCCGGCTACCAGGCGGTCAAGCATCAGGAGTTCGTCGGCACCGGCTACTTCGACGAGGTCAACTCGGTGGTGTCCGGCGGCAAGTCCTCGACGCTGGCCCTGAAGGGCTCGACCGAGGAGGCGCAGTTCCACGACGCCCCCGCCAAGCCGCGCCGCAAGCCCGTCGCGGCCTGACAATCCGCCCCCGCCTCCCGCCGCCGGCGGCTTCGGCCGCCGGCGGCGGCCTTTTTAGAATGTGACCGTGGGGGCATTGACGGAATGGATGCCACTCTCTATAATCTCTGTAATCCATGAACGCCACCGACCAACGGACCCGGATACTCGTCGTCGACGACGACCCCATGATGCGGAAAGTCCTCGCGCACATCTTCGCGTCGGACCCGTACACGATCCTGGAGGCCGACGACGGCGCGACGGCGCTGGAGAAGGCGCTGGAGACGCTCCCCCAGCTCATCGCCGCGGACCTGCGCATGCCGCGCATGTCGGGCTTGGACCTGCTGCGCGCCGCGCGCGCGCATCCCGCGTTGGTCCACATCCCGGTCGTCGTGTTCACGGGAGTGCACTCCGCCACCCAGGCGCTCGAGTGCCTGCGCCACGGCGCCGCCGGCTACTTCACCAAGCCGGTGGACGGCCCCGAGTTCCGGCGCCGCGTGAAGTCCCTCCTCGGGCACCCGCTCGAGGAGCCGCCGGTCACCGGCTCCTGACGCCGCGCCCTACTTCGCGGCGCCCTGCTCGCGCTGGAAAGCGTCCAGAGCCGCTTTGAGCGCGGGGTCCATCGGGTCGGAGAGGATGTTCGTCGCGACGGCGTTGACGATGAACGCGCGGTAATCCGGGTCGGAGTCGAGGTCGGCGACGATGATGCCGGCGTCGGTGACCGGCTGGCCGCGGACCGCGTACCTGAGCGCGATCCTGGGAGCCGTCACGACGCGGGTCGCGGCGGCGTCGAGGCGGAGGCGCCGCAGCCGCGCGATCGCGGCCTTGCCCTCGTCGCTCGCGGCCCAGCCCGTCCGGTCCTTGCGCGAATCGTAGAAGGCCTTGAGCGTCTTGTAGTCGGCCTGCCCGCGCAGGTTCAACATCACGAGGGCGGCCAGGGTCGGGGCATGCTCGCCTTGGGCGGCGCGGGCCAGGGCGCGCAGGCGCTCGGACATGGCGGGCGTCGCGGCGTAGGGCAGCAGCGGCCCCGCCATCACGGGCTCCAGGCCCGGATCGACGGCGTAGGCCTTCAAGAATTGGGCCGCGAACTCCTTCTTGTCCTCCGGCGGGACGACGTCCAAGACGAGCAGGCGGCCCAACTTCTCCCAATCCCCGTCGCGCGCCGCCCTCCGGTCCTGCTTGGCCTCCTCGGCGGCGCGCAGGCGGGACGCGTACGCGTCCCACTCGGCGGCGCGCGCGCCGGCCAGCTCCGCGTATTTCGGCGAGTCCTGGGCGAACCGCCGCCAGGCGGCGGCCTTGTCCTCGGGCGCATCCTCTCCCTTGTCGAGCTTGGTGATGATGTTGAACCGCTCCAAGGCGTCGATGTCCAGGTCCGCCCATCGCACGCCGCCCGCGGCCGCGTCGAAAGCGGCGGGAGCGACGGCGGCGGCGACCCGGCCCGGGCTCGTGACCTGGAACAGCGGGCCCCGGGCCTCGCGGTCGATCTTCGCCAGGTCGGGACCCGGCTCGCGCCCGACGCCGAGGACCGCGTCCGGCGCGCCGGCGGTGAGCTCCGGGGTCTGGGTGCGGCCCTTGTCCAGGCTCAGCGCGCGGCGCGCGAAGTCCACCAGCGCCCCGGCCGTCACGCGGCCGTCGGCGTCGGCCGCCCAGCCGCGGAGCGCCCCGAGGGCCAGGTAGCTGAACGCCGGCCGCGGCCGCGGCGCCTTGGGCAGCGGCCCCGCGAACTGATCGGCCTTGGCGGCCGTGAGCACGATGGCGCGTCCGTCGGAACGCCCGGGCGCGTCGCGCATGACGATCAGCGGCTGGAGGCCGGCGACGAGCGCCTCTCCCTCGCGCGAGCGTCCGCTGAAGCAGGCGTCGATCAAGACGACGGCTCGGGCCTGCCGGCCCTTGGCGATCAGGTCCAGGAGTTCCGCGCGCGGCAGGCTGCGCGCGTAAAGGCTGTCGGCGTCCCCCTGCGCGTCGGCCCCGACGAGCAGGCCGTCATTGCCGTCCTTGGACGGCGCGCCGTGTCCGATGAAGACGAACCACAGCGTGCCGCCCGGCTCGACCTGCGCGGCGGCCTGGGCCGCGTACTTGCGCATCTTCTCGAGCGTCGCGTCGCCGCCGCGCAGCAGGGCGACCTTGTCGGCGGGGACCTGCAGCGTCTCGGTCAGGTAGGCGTGCCAGTCGTCGGCGTTCGCGTCGGCGCCGGCAACCTTCGCGACCGCCAGATAGTCCTCGACGGCCACGATGACCGCCGCGTCGCGCTTGCCGGCGCCGCTCGCCTTCGACGCCTGGGACAGGTCGGGCCAGGAGGCGGCCCGCGACGGGAGGGCGGCGAGCGCGGCGA
>JACQBB010000040.1 GCA_016194625.1 Elusimicrobiota bacterium
AGGCGAGCGGCGCCGCGGCGATCCGCCGGCGCGCGAGCGCGAGCAGGCGCGGATAGGCGGCCGCGCGGTCGGCGTCGTAGGCCGCGCGCAGCCCGGGATCCTCCGCCTCCGCCGCGGCGACCGCGCTCTCGACGGTCGCGGTCCGGACCTCGCCGCGCGACGCCGCGTACAGGTTCACCGCGCCCGAATAGGCGTCGAGGGGCGAGAAGACGCGGAACTGCAGCGCGTTGCGCGCGGTCCACGGCAGCAGCGCGGCGCACAGGCCGGCCAGCGGCCACGCGGCGCGGCGCAGGGCCGCGCGCGCGCCGTCGCGCCGGAGCGCGCCCGCGGCCAGCGCGAGCGGGACCGCGAGGAAGTGCGTCGAGCGCGTCAGCAGGCTCGCTCCGAGCGCGCCGCCGAGCAGGAGCCCGCTCGCGGGCGCCGGGTCCTCCGCCCACGCCGCCGCCGCGAGCGCGACGCCGAGAAGGACCAGGCCGTAGAACGCGTGCACGTTCAGCGAGCCCGCGGAGAGGACCTGGCCGGCGTCGAGAGACATCAGCAGCGCCGCCGTCCAGCCGGCCGCGCGCCCGCCCAGGCGCGCGCCGAGCGCGAACGCCGCGCCGACCCCCAGCGCCGACAGCAGCGCCAGCGCCAGGCGCGGGTGCGCGGGCCACGGGTCGCGGAACGGCAGCTCGGTCAGCGCGAGGAACGCGGGATACACGGGCCCGCGCCACAGCGCGGGGTCGGCGGAGCTCAGGCCCGCCGAGAAGACGCCGCGCGACAGCCAGCCGACGCCTTGCTCGTAGTAGCCTTCCTGCGGGTCGGCCGCGGGCTGCCAGGCGGCGCCGGCGTGCGACCAGTACCAGAGGCGCAGCCCGGCCGCCGCGGCGACCAGCGCCAGCAGCAGCGCCGCGCCGCGCCCGGCGTCAGCGCCCCTTCTTCTTCCGGGCAGAGCCGCCCCCGCCGTCGCCGCCGAGCATCAGCAGCGCCCACGGCCAGCCGATCGCCGCCCCGAGCAGCAGGCCGGCGAGCACGTCGCCGGGGTAGTGCGCGCCGACGTAGACGCGGCTGTAGGCGACCAGCGCCGCGACGGCCCAGAACGCGTACGCGCCGCCCGGATAGGCGACGGTCAGCACCGCGGCGGCGGCGGCCGTGTTCGTCGCGTGGTTCGACGGGAAGCCCAGCGCGCCGCGGACGGGCGCGCGCTCGACCACCCCGGAGACCTCGCGGCCCGGCCGCGGGCGCGCGACGAGCGGCTTGAGCACGCGGTAGCCGACCAGGTCGCCCGCGGCGACGGCCAGCGCGGCGACGACCAGCACCTTGAGCGCGCGCTTGCGGCCCTTCCACAGCCACAGCGCCAGCGCCGCCGGCACCACGCCGTACAGGAACCACGGCACGCGGTGGAGGTCGGTGACGACCGGCATCAGCGCGTCGAGGGACTCCGCCGTCCAGTCGCGGTTGACCTTCAGCAGGAGGAAGCGGTCCGCCGCGCCGAACGCGGCCAGGGGCCCGGTCATGGGAGCGATGATAACACATTCGCCCCGAGCGACTTTCCGATGATGTATCCTCGATATCATGCTGCTCGCGCTCCTCGTCCTCGCCTTCGCCGCCTCGATGACCGGCGGCCTCGCGCCCGCGGTCGAGGGCCTGCTCGAGCGCCTGGGCCTGGAGCGCGTGGTCTCGTTCCGCTCCGGCTTGCTGATCGCCGTCTCGCTCTCCGACGTCCTGCCCGAGGCCTGGGGCCAGTCGCGCCCCGCCTGCGCGGCCGCCGCCGCCGGCGCCCTCGCGCTCGGCTGGGCCCTGCATCACGATCACGCCGAGGACCACGAGGGCCACGAGCTGACCCACCCCCACGTCCACCACGGCCACCGCGGCGCGGCGGTCGCCGCGATGTTCGCGCACTCGCTGACCGACGGCCTGAACCTAGGCGCGACCGCGCTCGTCGGCGGCCCCGCCCTGCTGGCCGTCGGCGCCGCGACCGCCCTGCACAAGGTCGCCGACGGGTTCACCGTGACGAGCCTGTACCACCAGAGCGGCCATCCGCGCGGCCGGGTGCTCGCGCTCCTCGTCGCCGTCTCGCTGGCGACCCCGCTCGGCGCGCTGGCCGGGCGCGAGGGCGCGCTGAGCCTGGGCCCCGCGGTCACCGCGCTCCTGCTCGGCTTCGCGGGCGGCTCGTTCCTGTACGTCGGCGGGCTGCAGATCGTCCCCCACCTGCGCCGGCGCTCGGACCCCGAGTGCGCGTGGGCCTTCGCCGCCGGCGCGGCCGCGATGCTGGTCCTGCGCCGCTTCGCGCTCTAGCGGCGCGCGGGGACCAGCGCCCGGAGCAGGCTCGAGGCGCCGTACAGCGCGCACAGCGCGACGACGATCAGCGGCCCCAGCGGCAGGTCCAAGCGGTACGAGAAGTAGAAGCCCCCGAACGCGCTGACGCCCCCCGCCAGCGACGCCAGCACGGACAAGCCGCGCATCCCGCGCGCCCACGGCAGGGCGATCATCGGCGGGACGACGAGCAGGCCGAAGATGACGAGCGGGCCCACCGTCATCACGCCCAGCGAGATCGTCACGCCGATCAGGAGGTACAGCAGGCCGTCCCAGAACGCGACGCTGCGCCCGAGCGTGACGGCCATGTCGCGGTCGTAGGACACCAGCAGGAACTCGCGCTGGAACAGGAACATCGCCGCGCACACCGCCAGCAGGATGTCCAGCATCGCGTGGAAGTCCGACTCCGAGATGGTGACGATCTCCCCCTTCAGCAGGCTGAGCATCTCGGTCTCGCCCTGCGCGTTCCAGGCGACGCACAGGATCGCCGCCGCCGCCGCGAGCGCGTACAGCACGCCGACGCGGCCCTCGGACAGGCCCGCGCCCTTCTGCTCGAGCCAGGTCAGGACCACGATCGCCGCGACGGTGAAGACGACGGCGCCCAGGATGGCGAGGTGCTTCTCGGCCGTCTCGCCGCCCGCGAAGAACGTCCAGCCGAAGCCCTGGAGCATGAACGCGAAGGCGATGCCGGCCGCCGCGACCTCGGGCAGGGCGACGCCCCAGAACACCAGGCGGCGCAGGACGAAGTAGACGCCGACCAGCGGGCAGACGAAGCCGACGACCACGCTGCCGTACAGCGCGTGGTGCAGCAGGAAGTCGGGCGAGAGCATCTGGAGGAGTTGGGTCACATGTCCTCCCCGAAGATCCCCGCGATGCGCCGCGCGGCGAGCATCGTCTCGGCCGGGCCGCTCTCCACGCGCCCGTCCTCGACCCAGGCCACGCGCGTGAACAGGCCGCGCTCGGCCTGCAGGCGGTGGCTGACCATCAGCACGGTCAAGCCGCGCTCCTTGAAGTCCAGGAACAGCTTGAGCAGGGCCTTCTGCGTCGGCACGTCGATGCCCGACATCGGCTCGTCGAGAACGAGCAGCTCCGGCTCGGCGGCGAGCGCGCGGGCGATCAGCACGCGCTGGCGCTGGCCGCCCGACAGGTCGCTGTAGCGCCGGCCCGCGAGCTCCCAGGCGCCGCACTCCTTCATCGCGCGGCGCACCACGTCGTCGTGGGTCCGGCGGCGCAGGCGCTTGAACAGCTCGAAGCGCCGGAAGGTGCCCATCTCGGCGACCTCGTACGCGGTCAGCGGGTAGATCGCGTCGAGCTTCTCCTTCTGCGGCACGTAGCCGAAGCGCGGCGCGCCGAACGCGCCGCCGGACAGCTCGACCTTCCCCTTGAGCGGGCGCAGCAGGCCGAGCATCGTCTTGAGGACGGTGGACTTGCCCGCGCCGTTGGGGCCCAGCACGCCCAGGAAGTCGCCGCGCGTCAGCGTCAGGTCCACGCCGCTCAGCACCGGGCGGCGCCCGTAGCCGAGCGACGCGCCCGCGAAGCGGACCAGCGGCTGAGGGCCCTTGTTCACGGCGCCTTCCCGGCCGCCGCCAGCACGGCCTTCAGGTTCGCCTCGGACATCTTGATGAAGGTGTCCGCGCCCGGCAGGGCCTTGGCCATCGTGCCGATCGTCGCGACCTTCGCGCCGGTGTTGTCGGCGAGGAACTGCGGGAACTTCGGGTCGTACTGCTGCTCGCGCACGATCAGCGTCACGCCCTCCTGCTTCATCTTCGCCACCAGCCTCTCGAGATGCGACGGCGTCGGCGCGACGCCCGGCTTGGGCTCCAGCGTGCCGACGAACCGCAGGCCGGTGAAGCGCGCCAGATAGGCCACGTCCTGGTGGTACGAGACCGCCTTCAGCCCCTTCAGCGGCGCGACCCACGCGCGCCACTCGGCGAGCTTGGGCTCCAGCTCGGCGAGGTACGCCTTCAGGTTCTTCTGGTAGTCGGCCGCGTGCTCCGGGTCGACGCGCGAAAGGCCGGCGGCGACGTTCCTCGCGATGACGATCCCGTCCTCGGGGTCCAGGTTGTAGTGCGGGTTGCCGTACGGATGGATCTCGCCCTCCGCGCGGCTCAAGGATTCCGGCTTCTCGAGCACCGCGACGCCCTCCGAGCAGTCGATGCAGCCGGGCCCGAGGCACGACCGGACGGGGTCGGCGCGCAGGTTCGGGTTCGCCGCGACGTTCAACAGGCCGGGCAGGAACGAATGCTCGACGGTGAGGCCGAGGTACACGACCGCGTCGGCGCGGTTCAGCTTGGGCACCAGGCTGGGCCGCATCACGACCTGGTGGATGTCCTCGGAGCCGCGGGCGAGCGTCTCGACCTTCGCGCGCGCGCCGCCGATCCGCGACGCGATGTCGCCCAGCTCGGGGACGGTGGCGACGACCTGCAGGGTCTTGGCCGACGCCGGAGCGGCGGCGCACAGCGCGGCGAGCAGCAGCGGGAAGAGGGCTTTGATGTTCATCGGAGTCTCCATGGGATCAGCGGTCGCGGAAGCCGTGCACGTGGTTGCCGAACACGGCGGTCCACTGCAGGCCGACGGCGTGCGTCTTCGGGCCGGGCGCGTTCGTCCACGACTCGGAGACGGTCGCGCGCAGGCGTTGGAACTCGGTCACGTCGTAGGTCAGGAACGGCGTGACCGTCTTCGTGAGGCGGCGGCCGTCGTCCTGGTCCTCGGTGAGGTCGACCATCGCGCCGCCGCGCCAGCGCCGTCCGGACTTCACCTCGACGAACGAGCAGCCCGCGTAGGCGACCGTGCGGCGCGTCGGCAGGTTCGTCGCCGCGTCGATGCGCCGCTCGTCGTTCTGCAGGATCTCCGTGCCCCAGACCACTCCTTTATAGATGCCGCCCGACGACGGCTGATAGCGGTAGGTCAGGTCCACGCCGCTGAGCGTCCGCCAGGTGTCCCGGTGAAGGGAGTCCCCTCCCGCGGTCGGGACGACCGCGCGCTTCGGCGTCCACGCCGAATCGACCCCGACCTCCAGGCTGTGCGCGTCGCCCAGGTCGAAGTAGGTGTTCAGGCGGCCCAGGTAGGTGAACTCGTCGAGCGCGCGGGAGCCCGCGGGGTCCTGGCGCTTGTTGTCGGCGCCGAGCTTGTCGTACGCGCCGACGGTCGCGGTCAGGAACAGGTCCGTGGGGAGCAGCCACGAGACCTCGGCGCCGTCCGCCTTCGTCTCGCCGCCGATGAAGTCGTCGAGCGACTTCGGCCGGTCGATCACCGGGAGCTCGTGGTCGTGGAAATGCGCCAGGCGGCCGAAGCTCGCGAACAGGCGCCCGCCGCGCGCGGTCAGGTTGCCGGGCAGGGCGGTCGTCTCGACGGTCGCCTCCTCCACGTCCACGCCGCCGTTGGAGCCCGTGATCACGCCCCAGGCCTTCAGGTACGGGTCGACCGGCGCCTCCAGGTTCACCTCGAGCGCGCGGAAGTCGAGGTTCGCCTTGTCGTTGGCGTCGTGCGCGGTGAAGTCCACCGCCGCGCCCATCGCGGGGTTGAACGCGCTCAGCGACGCCTTCGCGGGGGCGCCCTCCAGCTTCTCGAGGCGGCTCTTGAGGTCGGCCAGCTGGGACTGGACGTCGGCCGGCGCGGGGTCGGCCGCGAAGGCGGGCACGGACAGGCACAGCGTCAGGACGGATGCGGCGAGGGTGGAGCGTCGGAACATGGTTCCTCCCGATGAGGTCGAAAGGGCCCGCGCGGGCCTGGCCGGTCGAGACCGGCCGACGGACGAACGGACTACGCGCGGCGGGCGGGAGGAGCGCGGGCCGAGGACGCGCGGACGGCGACCGTCGCGGCGGGAGCGTCCGCCGCCTGCGCCAGCGCGCAGGACGGGGCCTCGACGGCGACGACGGCGGGCGCGGGGGCGCCCGGCAGGCTGGCCTCCTGCATGTGGCAGACGACGCAGGAGGCCTCGGTCAGGTCCGAGTGGGAGAGGATGTGCAGCGTCGCGGTCGAGAACAGGACGGCCGCGACGGCGGCGGCGAGACAGCGCCGGAACGCGTTCACGCGTCCAGTATAGCAGACGCTCCTCCCCCCTGTCAGTCCTACCGCGGGCCGGGTCCGTTGCCGCCCGCGCCGAGGGACCTCCGGCCCGCGCGCCCGCCGCGGAGCGTTGCTAGGATGCGGCGTGCTCGCGCGCCTCCTGCTCGCCTCGACGCTCCTCGCCGCTCCCGCGCCGTCCTCCGCGCAGGGCGCGGGCGCCGCGGCGAGCGAAGACCTGGGCGGCGCGCTGCGCCGCCTGATCGACCGCCTGCGCGGCGCCGTCCGCCCGGCGCCCCCGGCCGACGCGTCGGGCACCGCGCGCCTCGTCTCCTGGAACATCCAGACCTTCGGCCGCCGCGCGTCGCCCAAGCGCCGCCGCGCGATCGCCGGCGCGCTGGCCGCGATCCTCGGCGGCGACCGGCGCCCGACGGTGCTGGCGGCCGAGGAGATCGCCAACGCGGACTCCTCCGAGCTCCTCGAGACGATGCTGCCGCGCGGCTGGACCGCCTCCTTCCAGGACACCGAGGACGCGATGGACAACGGCGTGTACGCCGGGCCCGGCGCGGCCGTGGACTGCGCGTTCACGCTCGACGGCTTCGCGCATCCGCCGCGCGTCGCGCACCTGACCGTCGGCGACGCCGACTTCACGCTGGTGGTCGTCCACCTCGCCTACGAGAAGGGCGACGCGTCCGTCTCCGACGCGGAGCTGCTGCGCCTGCAGGAGTGGGTCGAGGCCGAGGCGGCGAAGCCCGGCGCCGACCCCGACTTCGTGATCGCCGGCGACTTCAACCTGCCCACGCGGTCCGGCAAGGCCGCGAGCGCCCGCGCCTCCGCCGCCTCGTGGACGCCGCTCGAGGACGTGCTCGACGGGAGGCTCGCGGCGCTGGTTGACGAGCCGACCTCGCGCGGGCGCGGACGCGAGGCGGTCAACAACTACGACCACTTCCTGGTCTCGCGCTCCTTCCGCCAGCAGCTGCTGCTCGAGGCCGGACGCCTGGACGAGCGCCTGGTGCTGGACGCCGAGGAGTCCGCCGGCGCGCGCGCCTCCGACCATTTCCCCATCGCGCTGACCTTCCGCACGAAGGGCGCCGTCCGCCAAGGCCCGTCGACGTGCCGCTGACGCCTCAGTAGGCGAGGATCCGGTCGCCGTACGCGCGGCCGACCCCGCGCTCGAGGAGCTTGTTGACGGCGGCGGGCAGGAGCTCGACGCGCTTCTCCCTCATCAGCGTGCGCGTCACCCAGGCCTTCCCCCCGCGCTCGAACCAGACGGCCCCCGTCGCCGGGTCGCGCTGGCGCTCGACGGGCTCGAAGCGGCCGTCGGCGCGCGCGACGCCCAGGTCCAGTCCGCCGAAGCCGGAGTCCCAGGCGGCCGCGTCGTACACGGACGCCTCCGCGTACGCCGGGACCGTGGGGCTCAGGCGCAGGAACTGCGTCCCGCGCTCGCCGTCGGGGCGGTCCTCCGGGCGGAAGTCGACGATCATGCCCTGCGCGCGCATCTTCTCGATGTGCTCCCAGAAGTCCGGCGGGTACGGCTTGTGGACGATGCGCTCCTCATGGACGGTCTTGACGCGCGGCGGCTTGGACAGGTCGCGCAGGTCGAAGGTGTAGGCGGCGTCGGACTTCACGCGGCGCGATTCCCCCTCCTCCAGTCCTTCGGAGCTCCCCGGGCCCTCGCGCTCGGCGAGCGCGACCAGCGCCCGCGCGTCGGGGTCCACCCAGATCATCTTCAGCGAATCCTCGCCGCGGTCGAAGGCGAGCCGCCGCGCGGTCCCCGCGGCCAGGTCGACGACGTGGATCTGGCCCGCGTTCGACGCGTACAGGTACGCGCGCCCCTCGAAGACCAGGAACTGGTCGGGATAGAGCACGGGCACGATGCCGTCGTGCGCTCCGGAATCCAGCGCGACCCGCGCCGGCGTGGACAGGTCCGCGTCGTACGCCAGCACCGCGTTCCCCGCGAACGCGTACAGGCGCGTCCCGTCGCAGCCGAGCAGGCGCGCCCCCTCCCGGTCGCCCGCCGTCTCGGCGCGGCGGTCGACGGCCAGCCCGGGGCCGAGCCGGTAGACGGCGCGCCCGAACGACTCGATCCCGTACACGCGCCCGGCGCAGGCGAGATGGTCCTCCGGGTCGCGCCGCGGCCCGGTCGCGGCCAGCGTGACCGAGCCGCCCGCGAGCGTCCAGTCGTAGGTGGCGGTGTCGGTGAAGACGACGAAGCCTCTCGTCGCCGCGGACGACGGCGCGGCGAAGGCGACGGCGAGCGCGAGCGCGGCGAGGTGGATGGTCA
>JACQBB010000091.1 GCA_016194625.1 Elusimicrobiota bacterium
GGCCACCTGAGCCCCGGCGCCGACGCCGACTTCGTGGTGCTCGACCCGAACAAGCCGCACACCTTCAGCGTCAAGAACCACCACTCCGCCGCCGACTACAACCCCTATGAGGGCGTCACGGTGAAGGGCTCGATCCGCGACGTGTTCTCGCGCGGCGAGGCCCTCGTCGAGGGCGGCAAGTGGGTCGGCCGCGCCACCCACGGCCGGTTCCAGAAGCGGACCCCGAGGCTGTTCGCGTGAAGCTGACCGCTCTCGCCGTCGCCGCGCTCGTCCTCGGCGCGGCCGCCTGCGCGGTCGCCCCGGCGGCGCCGGGCGCGTCGCCGGTCCGGCCCCTGCGCGAACGCGACGTGGTGCCTCTCGTCTCGGCGGCGGCCGCGGGAGACCTCGGACGGGTGCGCCAGCTCCTCGCGGGCGGGGCCGACGCCAACGCCCACGACAAGACCGGACGCAGCCCGCTCGGCGCCGCGTGCATGTACGGCCGCGCCGCCGTCGCCGAGGCCCTGCTCGACGCGGGCGCGCGCTTCGACGCCCCCGAGAAGGACCAGTACGGCTCGATGCCCGTCCTGCTCGCGGTCTTCAACGGCCATCCCGAGACCGCCCGCGTCCTCGTCAACCGGGGCGCGCGCCTGGACGCGAAGGCCAACGGCGGGCAGTCCGCGCTGGCCCGCGCGATCGGCACGGGCCGGCTCGACCGCGTCCAGGACGCGCTCGCGCTCGGCGCCGACCCGAACGAAGCCGACGAGAACGGCCAGACCCCGGTCACCTACGCGACCTTCGCCAACCGCCCCGACATGGTGAAGGCCATGACCGCGGCGGGCGGCGCGCCCGTCGGCGTGCAGGGCCGCGTCGGCCTGGCGCTGGCCGCCGACGCGAAAGGCGCGGTGTACGCCCGCGAAGTCGTCGCCGGCTCGCCCGCCGCGGCCGCCGGCCTGCAGAAGGACGACCGCATCGTCTCCATCGACGGCGCGCCGGCGGAGCGCCTGACCCTGGCGCAGGCCGTCGCCCGCCTGCGCGGCGCCCCGGGCGCCCCGGTCGCCGTCGGCGTCGTCCGCGGCGACGCCGCCCCCGTCGTGTTCACCGTCGTCCGCGAGAGCGTCGGCGTCGCGGCGTCGGCGCAGGCGCCCCGCCCGGCCGGCGCCGCCCCGCCGCCTCCGGCCCCGCCGCAGGCCGCGTCCTCGGACATCGACGCGCCCGCGCGCCGCGGCGCCGAGCGCCCCGACGACTTCGCGCTCGTGATCGGCATCGAGGAGTACCAGAGCCTGCCGCGGGCCGACTACGGCGTGCGCGACGCTCAGACCGTGCGCACGCAGGCGACGAAGGGCAAGCTGCAGAGCTACCTTCAGGAGTGGCTGCCGCGCAACGTGAAGCCCGACTCCACGGTGTTCGTGTACTACTCGGGCCACGGCGCGCCGGAGCCGGCCTGGGGCGACGCCTACCTGGTGCCGTGGGACGGCGACCCGATGTTCCTGGCGACGACGGGACTGTCGCTCAAGCAGTTCTACGCCGACCTGGCCAAGCTCAAGGTCAAGCGCGTCGTCGTCGCGCTGGACGCCTGCTTCTCCGGCGCCGGCGGACGCTCGGTCCTGGCCAAGGGCGCGCGTCCGCTCGTCGTCAAGGTGAACGAAGCCGTCCCCGCGAGCGAGCGCCTGACGGTGCTCGCCGCCGCGTCGGGCTCCGAGATCACCGGCAGCCTCGCCGACCAGGGCCACGGCCTGTTCACCTACTACTTCCTGAAGGGACTGTCGGGCGCGGCCAAGAACGCGTCCGGAGAGGTCACGCCGAAGTCGCTGTACGATTATCTCAAGCCGCGCGTGCAGGACGAGGCGCGCCGGCAGAACCGCGAACAGACGCCGACGCTCGCCGGCGCCTCCGGAGACCAGCCGCTCGACTAGGAGATCCCCATGGCCACCGCCGCCAAGACCAAGAACGAAGTCGCCGTGCTGAAGCAGTACATCGGAGGCCAGTGGGTGGACGGCTCCACCGCCAAGGAGATCGTCTCGACGAACCCCGCCGACAGCCGCCAGGTGCTGGCCAAGCTGAAGGGCTGCGACAAGAACGACGTGCTGAAGGCCATCGACGCCGCCGAAAAGGCGTTCCCGGCCTGGAAGGCGACGCCCGCGCCGGCGCGCGGCCGCATCCTCGCCCGCGCCGCGGCGATCGCCCGCGAGCGCAAGGAGGAGCTGGCCCGCCTGATGACGCGCGAGCAGGGCAAGATCTACCCCGAGGCGCTCGGCGAGATGGAGAAGGGCATCACCCTGATCGAGTGGTTCGCCGGGGAGGGCCTGCGCCTGGGCGGCGCGACGATGCCGTCCGAGCTGCCGCAGAACCTGCTCTACACCCTGCGCCAGCCGCTCGGCGTGGTGTCCGTCATCACGCCGTGGAACTTCCCGTGGGCCATCCCCGTGTGGAAGATGTCTCCGGCGCTGGTCGCCGGCAACTGCGTGGTCTTCAAGCCTGCGTCGCTGGTGCCCGCGATGGCCGTCGAGATCGTGAAGATCTTCGCCGAGGCCGGGCTCCCGCCGGGCGTGCTCAACCTCGTCCTGGGCTCCGGCTCGGCGATGGGCGACATCCTGGTCGAGGAGCCCCGCATCAAGGCGGTGTCCTTCACCGGGTCCAACGAGATCGGCAAGCGCGTGCACACCATCGCCGGCGCGCGCGGCATCAAGGTCACCTGCGAGATGGGCGGCAAGAACCCCGCCATCGTGTGGGGGGACGCGGACCTCAAGCTCGCGCTCGGAGGCATCATGAAGGGCGCGTTCGGCTCCACCGGCCAGCGCTGCACGGCGACCTCGCGCCTGATCCTGGACGAGCGCGTCGCCGACGAGTTCCTGAAGATGCTGCTCGCGGAAGTGAAGAAGATCAAGGTCGGCGACGGCCTCGACGCGACCGTCGGGATGGGCCCGGCCGTGGACGAGAGCCAGATGAAGACCGACCTCGAGTACATCGAGATCGGCAAGAAGGAAGGCTTCAAGATGCTGTGCGGCGGCAAGCGCCTGACCGACGGCGACAAGCAGTACGGCTGCTTCGTCGAGCCGACGGTCTTCGACCGCGTGGACCCCAAGTCGCGGCTGTGGCAGGAGGAGGTCTTCGGGCCGGTGCTGGCCGTGGCCCGCGCGAAGACCTTCGAAGAAGCCGTCGAGCTGGCCAACGACTGCGCGTTCGGGCTCACCTGCGCGCTGTACACGCAGGACCTGACGCTGGCGATGCGCTTCGTCGAGCAGATCGAGGCGGGCATGGTCCACGTGAACAGCCCGACGATCGGCGGCGAGGCGCAGGTGCCCTTCGGCGGCGTGAAGGGCTCCGGCGTCGGCGAGCGCGAGATGTCGAAGGAAGGCCTGCACTTCTTCACGGAGCTGAAGACCGTCTTCCTGGACTACACCGGCGCGACCCGCAAGTCGAACATCTACTGATGGATCCGCTCTCGGCGGCTCTCGGCGGCGGCGTCGCGGGGCTCCTCGGAGCCGCGCTGGCGCACGTGCTGGCCGTGTTCTGCGACCGCCTGGGCTCGGAGTCCTGGCTGCGCGGCCCCTACGGCCCGCAGTTCTTCAACGTGGCGCTGTACACCGGCGTGTTCTACGCGGCCATCGCCGCGGCCGCCGGGCGCCGCGCGTCCGTCGCCGCGGCGGGCTTCCTGGGCTCGTTCCTGGGGATCCTGGTCCCGATGTTCGTGCTCACGCGCTACGGCGGGTGGGGGATGCCGCGCGGCGCGGACGCCGTGACGCTCCAGTGGAAGATCGCGGTGCTGGTCGTGTACATCGTCTCCATCTGGGGGACTATCGCCGGCGTCGGGGCGCTGTCCGGGCGCGCGCCCCGCTGGCGCGGCGCTCTGGAGGCCGTCGGCGGCTCGCTCGCCGGTTACGCGGTCCTGACGCTGGCTCTCAAGCTGCTGCCGTTCATCGCGAAGGGCCATTGGAGCCCGACCTCGTTCCTGCCGCCGCCCGTGAACCTTCTCGACGGCCTGCTCTCCGGAGCCGGCCTGTGCCTCGCCCTCTCTCTCGACGACAAGCTTCCCAGGAGAAAATCATGAAGACCAAGACCGCCGCTCCCGCGAAATCGAAGGACCTCTCCGCCGCGGAAAGCCTGGCCCTGCGCTCCAAGCACGTCCTGCCCCTGCCCGGCCCGATGTTCGCCAAGCCGATCCAGATCGTCGAGGGTCGCGCCCAGCACCTGTACGACGAGACCGGCAAGGAGTACCTGGACGGCTTCGCCGGCGTGGCCACGGTCCAGATCGGCCACAGCCATCCTCATTTCGTGAAGGCGCTCAAGGACCAGATCGACCGCCTCCAGCACGCGCCGCCGCTGTACCTGCACCCCGGCATCGGCCGGTTCGCCAAGCGCCTGGCCGACAAGGCCAAGACGGTCAACCCGGACATGGACTGCGTGTTCTTCACGAACTCCGGCTCCGAGGCCAACGAGACGGCCGCGTTCCTGGCCAAGCACTACACCGGCCGCCACGAGTTCGTCGCGGTCCAGCGCTCCTATCACGGCCGCACCAACATGACGGTCGCCGTCTCCGGCCAGCACACCTGGCGCAACATGGGGCCGCACGCCCCGGGCGTGTCCTTCGCGCCGACCGACTACGCGTACCGCTACGCCGGCTCCAAGGACGAGAGCACGGCCTTCGCGCTCAAGGGCCTGGCCGAGGTCCTGAAGACCGGAACCTCCGGCAGGATCGCCGGCTTCTACGCGGAGACCATACTGGGCGTGGGCGGCATCATCACCCCCGGCAAGGGCTATTTCCAAGAGGCCGTCGAGCTGGTCCACAAGCACGGCGGCGTGTACATCTGCGACGAGGTGCAGACCGGCGTCGCGCGCACCGGCACGCACTACTTCGGCATCAAGCACTGGGGCGCCAAGCCCGACATCATCGTGATGGCCAAGGGCCTGGGCAACGGCTACCCGATCGGCGCGGTCATCACCACGCCCGAGATCGCGGCGTCGGTGAAGGGCCTGCTCCACTACAACAC
>JACQBB010000092.1 GCA_016194625.1 Elusimicrobiota bacterium
AGGCGCTTGTCGGAGCGCACGATGCCGACGTAGTTCCACATCAGCTGGCGGACCTCGTCCCAGTTCTGGGAGACGACGACGGCCTCGTCGGAGGTGACGGCCTTGCCGTAGCGCCAGGGTTTGGGGGTGAAGGAGCCGGCCGAAGGCAGAGCCCCGGGCGCGGCCAGGTGCTCGGCCAGGCGGTGGGCGAACACGCAGCCTTCCAGGAGGGAGTTCGAGGCCAGACGGTTGGCGCCGTGCAGGCCGGTGCGCGCGGTCTCGCCGACCGCGTACAGGCGCGGGACCGAGGTGCGCCCCCAGGAGTCGGTCGCCACGCCGCCGCAGAAGAAGTGCGCGGCGGGGACCACCGGGATGGGCTTGACCGCCATGTCGATGCCGAACTCCAGGACCTTGCCGTAGATGTTCGGGAAGCGGTTCTTGAGGAACTTGCGCGGATGGTGCGTCATGTCCAGGAACACGCACTCGTCGCCGGTGCGCTTGAGCTCGTTGTCGATCGCGCGCGCGACGATGTCGCGGGGCGCCAGCTCGGCGCGGCGGTCGTAGCGGGGCATGAAGCGCTCGCCGCCCTTGAGCCGGAGTCTCCCGCCTTCGCCCCGGAGCGCTTCCGACAGCAGGAAGCTCTTCGCCTGCGGATGGTACAGGCACGTCGGGTGGAACTGGACGAACTCCATGTCCGCCATCCGCGCGCCGGCGCGCCAGGCCATCGCCATCCCGTCGCCGGTGGCGATGTCGGGGTTCGTCGTGTACAGGTAGACCTTGCCCGCGCCGCCGGTGGCGAGCACCGTGGCGTCCGCGGCGAAGGGGGAGATGCGGCCGCTCGCGCGGTCCATCACGTAGGCGCCGCGGCAGGCGCCGTCGCGGTCGCGCAGCAGGTCCACGGCGAGATGGTCCTCGACCACGGTCACGGACTTCGCCGCGCGCACCGAGGCGACCAGCGCGCGCTCGATCTCGCGGCCGGTGATGTCGCCGGCGTGCAGGATGCGCCGGTGCGAGTGCCCGCCCTCCAGGCCCAGGTCCACCACCGACTCGCGCTCGGTGAAGCGCACGCCCAGGTCGCGCAGCTCGGTCACGCGCTCGGGCGCCTCGGAGACCGTGAGCCGCACGACCGACTCCTCGCACAGCCCCGCGCCCGCGACCAGAGTGTCCTTCACGTGCGACTCGAAGCTGTCGAGGCGGCTCATCACGGCCGCGATGCCGCCCTGCGCGTAGTTCGTGTTGGACTCGGCGGCGGCCTTCTTGGTCACCAAGGTGACCTGGCCCAGGCGCGACAGCTTCAGCGCCGACAGCAGGCCCGCGATGCCGGAGCCCAGCACGAGGAAATCGGAGCGGCGCGCGGAGCGGGTGGTCATTGAAAGGGGTCCTCGGGAGTGCTAGATTCTAACACATGCTCCGTTCCTTCCATGGCGTCCGGCCCAAGCTCCACCCGACGGCCTTCGTCCACGACTCCGCCGAGCTGATCGGCAAGGTCGCGCTCGCCGAGGGCGCCTCGGTCTGGCCCGGCTGCGTCCTGCGCGGCGACATCGACCGCATCGCGGTCGGCGCGGGCTCCAACGTCCAGGACCTGACCGTCATCCACACGCGCGAGGGGCACCCGACGCTCGTCGGCAAGGGCGTCACCGTCGGCCACCGCGTGATCCTGCACGGCTGCCGCATCGGCGACCGCACTCTCGTCGGCATGGGCGCCATCGTCATGGAGGCGACGGTCGGCCCGCGCTGCCTGATCGGCGCCGGGGCCTTGATCACCGCCGGCATGCGCATCCCCGCGGAGTCGCTCGTGCTGGGCTCGCCCGCCAAGGTCGTCCGCAAGCTCAAGCCGGCGGAGCTGCGCATGCTCGCCGAGAGCGAGCGCTCCTACCGCGCTCTCGCCCGCGCGCACGCCAAGACCGAGCGCGCCGTGTTCGGCCGGTGACGATGATCGCCGCGGCCGTGTTCGTGGCCGGCGCCGCGCTGGGCGCCTTCATCGCGTACGCCGCCTGCTCGTCGGCGGCGCGCCGCCGCGAGCGCACCGCCGGGCGCCTGCTCTCGTTCGCCAACCACGAGCTCAACACGCCGGCCACCGCGGTCAACATGACCGTCATCAACCTCCTCTCCGGAGTGTTCGGCGAGGTCCCGCCGGACCAGAAGCGCTGGCTGGAGATGACGCGCGACCAGGTCGGCCGCCTCAACGCCCTGGTCGGCGAGCTGCGCGACCTGGTGCACCTGGAGCTGCTGCGCGACCTGCGCCCCATGCTCGGCGAGGCCGAGCCCGCCGAGCTCGTCGAGGACGCCTGCGCTTCCTTGCGCGGCGGCTTCGAGCAGGCCGGCGTCGAGCTGAAGACCTCGGTCGGCGAGGCCCTGCCGGTCGTGCGCACGGACGCCGACCGCCTGGCCCGCTCGCTGGCGAGCCTCCTGTTCCACGCCCGCAAGTTCCGTCTCTCCGGCCCCGTCTCCCTGCGCGTCGCGGCCGACGGCCCCGCGGTCCTCTTCGAGGTCTCCTACACGGGGGCCGCTCTGTCCCCCGAGGAGGCCGCGGCCAGCCTGGACCTCTGGTACCCGGCGCGCGAGCGCAAGGACCAGAAGCTCGCGGCGACCGGCCTGGGCCTGGGCTTGACGCGCGCGGTCGCGCGCGCCTGCGGGGGGGACCTGCTCTTCGCGGTGGACGAGAAAGGACGGTCGCGGCTGACCCTCTCCGCGCCCGCCAACGGAGGCTGACATGGCCCGGATCCTGATCGTCGAGGACGACCCCGACATCGCCGTGAACCTGGCGCACCTGCTGATCTCGAAAGGCTACGAGGTCACGCACGCGGCCGACGGAGCCGACGCGCTCTCCCACGCCCGCAAGGAGGTCCCGGACCTGATCCTGCTGGACGTGATGCTGCCGCGCATGTCCGGCCACGACGTGTGCAAGATCCTGCGCGCCGAGCCGCGGACCGCGAAGATCA
>JACQBB010000084.1 GCA_016194625.1 Elusimicrobiota bacterium
GACAGCTCCTTCTCGCTGAGCTCCTTGGAGAGCTTGTCGACCAGGCGGTTGCGCATCGCCAGGTCGTTGACCGTCTCGGTCAGGCGGCGCTTCGTCGCCTCCAGCTCGTTCTTCGTCTTCTCGGCGGCGATGCGCGCGTCGTTGAGGGCCTGCTCGCGGGACTGCAGGCTCTGCTGGAGGGACTCGACGGCCTCGTGCTGCTTGCGCGTGGACTCCTCGAGCTGGGCGATGCGCGGCAGGCGCAGCTCCAGCATGTCGGCGCGCTCGCGCGTCTGCGTCAGCTCGTCCTTGAGCGCGGCGATCTGGCGCTGGAGCGAGACGATCAGCGCCTTCTCCTCGCGGCGCGTCTCCAGCTCCTTCATGAGGTCGGCGACGTGGCTGAACAGCCGCGTGCTGGCCGTGTCGATCATCGCGTCCACGTCGGACGCCGCGCCGGCGGCCGCTTCGGCGGCGACCGAGGCGCCGGTGACGGGCGCGGGCGGCGGCGCGCTCTCGCGCGCGGCGACCGCGCGGGCGATGTCGGAGAACTCCCCCGCCCGGCGCCAGTTCTTCTCGGCGATCTCGCCCTGCGCGGGGCAGACGAGCGTCGTCATCGTGAAGCCGGGCAGCGCCGCCAGCTCGGCGGCGGTGAAGCTGCCCGGCACCTCGCCGTTCATGTAGGCCCAATATCTCATCGCGTGTCTCCGGGCGCGTCTTCGGCGCGGTGCAGCCGCGCCAGGAAATCCTTCAGCTCCTGACGGAGCGTCGCCACGTCCTGGTCGGTCAGCTCCTTGGACAGGACCAGCCGCTCCATGTGCGCCGACGCCATGCGCCGCAGCTCGGCCGCGGCGCCGGCGCGCTCCGCGGACTCGGCGCGCAGCCGCTCGGCGCGCTCGGCCAGGTCCTCGACCTGGCGGCGGGCCAGCGCGAGCGCCTTCTCGGCGTCCGCGCGGCGCTCGCGCTCCCGGCGCAGCTCGGCCTCGCGCGCGGCGTCGCGCGCGGTCAGGCGCGCGCTCTCGGAGCGCGCCGCGCCCAGCTCGCCGCCCAGGCGCTCCCGCTCGAGCGCGGCGTCGCGCAGGCGCGACTCGGTCTCGAGGAGGGCGCCCTCGTAGGCGTGGCCGGCCTCGCGCAGGCGGCGCTCGAACTCGTCGGCCAGGCGCGTCAGCCGTTCCAGCTTGGCGCGCAGGGCCTCGTTCTCCCGCGCGAGCTCGGCGACGCGCGGGTCCGGATCCGGGATCGGCGCGGGCGCCGCCGCGGCGGCGGGCCGCTGCGGCTCCGACGCGATGTCGCGCACCGGCGTCAGACGCGGATAGCCGCGCCAGCGCAGGTCGCCCAGCCAGTCGAGGTCGTCTTCGGCCATTAAGAGGAAGGATACGCCGCGGATGTTAAGAATTCAAGTCGGCCCCGCGCCTTGACGCTCCCCCGCCGTGTGCGCTACAGTCCTCCCGTGAAGATCCGGAAGGTGCTCGTCGTCGATGATGAGAAGGACTTCCGCGCCATCATCGGGCGCATCATCGAGCGCGCCGGCTACGACGTCGTCACCGCCGCCGACGGGGCCGAGGCGCTGGCGAGGTTCGCGGCTGAGAAGCCCGACATGGTGCTGCTCGACGGCCACCTGCCCGACATCGACGGCTTCGAGGTCTGCCGGCGCCTGCGCGCGAGCCCGGCCGGACGCGACGTCCCCATCGTGATGTGCACGGTCCGTTCGGCGATCTCGAACGTGAAGGACGGCCTGGGCGCCGGCGCCACCGGCTACCTCCTCAAGCCCTTCGACCCTCAGGAGCTCCTCGCGGCGGTGAAGGCCGCGTTGGACCCCGAGAGCGCCCGCTGATGCCGAGGCGCATCGCGGTCCTCGACGACGACGGCGAGATGCTCGACTTCTTGGGCCTGGTCCTCACCAAGGCCGGCTTCAAGGTGGACGCGTACCCGACGCCCGGAAGGTTCTTCGACGGCATCCTGCGCCGCCGTCCCAGCCTGTGCCTGATCGACGTCCAGCTTCCCGGCATGGACGGCCGCGACATCGTGCGCGTCCTGCGCTCCAACGACGCCACGCGCGCGGTCCCCGCGGTCCTGATGTCGGCGGTGGCGACCGCGCCGCGCGACGTGGTCCTGGGCGCCGACCAGGGCGCCGACGAGTACTTCGCCAAGCCCTTCGACCTGGACCTGCTCGTCGCGCGCATCGAGAACCTGCTCTCGCGCCGCCGGCAGGCCGCCCCCCCTCCGCCCGAGCCCGTCCGTTGGAAGGACGTGGCGGTGTACCCCGACGAGCACCGGGCCGAGCTCAGGGGCAAGGCGGTCGCGCTGACCCGGTTGGAGTTCCAGCTCCTGCTCGCCTTCCTGCGCCAGCCCGACCGCGTGCTGCCGCGCAGCTGGCTGCTGCAGTCCGTCTGGGAGTCCTCGCCGGCGATCTCCACGCGCACCGTCGACAAGCACGTCGAGACCTTGCGCAGGAAGTTCCCCCCGCTGGCCCCGCGCATCGAGACCGTGGTCGGCGTCGGCTACCTCTTCCGCCCCTGAGGCGGCTCAGAGGTCCAGGTCGAGGATGTCCCCGCCGAGCGCCCCGCCGTCGATCCGAGGCTCTTCAGGGGCGGCGGGAGCGGAGGTCTTCGGACGCTCGGCCTTCGCTGGCCCGGGCGCGGGCGCGGGCGCGCCCGTGAGCTCGCTGACGAAGGCGCGCAGGCGCTCCATGTCGATCGGCTTGGAGAGGTAGCGCGACGAGACGTCGCCGCGGGCGAACGGCGGGAGCTGCGCCTGCTCGACGCCGGTGACGAAGATGATGGGGATCCTCGCCGTGTTCGTGTTCCCGCGCAGGCGCTCGTGGACCTTCCCGCCGTCTCCGGCGGGCATCTGGAAGTCGAGCGTGATGAGGTCGGGGCGCTCGCGCAGGGCCATGTTCATCCCGGTATACGCGTCGGTCGCCGCGAGGACCGTGTGGCCGTCCTCGGCCAGGCATCCGAGGATGATCTGGACCATGGCGGCGTCGTCGTCGATGATGAGGATCTTCGCCATGTCTCGTTCCTCCTACGGCTTCGCGGCCTTGCGCTCCGGCGGGTTCTCGCGCGGGGTCCCCGCGCCCGGGCGCCTCGCGGAATGCGCGGCTCGCATCTGATCGTGCACTTCCTGCCGCTTGGCCCGGAAGTCCTCGTGGATCTTCCGCAGCGCGGCCTGCTTCTGCTCGGGCGTCTTCGTCGCGTCGGCCTTCACCGCCTCCATGGCGGCCTTGTGCTGCGCGTGCAGGTCTTTGAGCCGCCCTTTCAGGGCGTCTTCATCCGCCGCGCCCGCGGCCGCCGCGGGCGCCGCCTTCGTCGTCGCCGCGTCCGGGTTCACGGCGGCGTTCGGCCCGTCTTTCGCGGGCGTCGCGGCCGGGTCCTTGCCCTGCGCGGCGCAGAGACCGGCGCACATGAGCAGCGCGGCGGCCAGCATCGTCCTCATATCCCGCCTCCTAGGGCCGCGATCGGAACGCGCGGCCGAGCCTGGCACCTTGTATACAATATCTGCCCCGGGCGCCGGGAGGAGGCGTCCCCGACGACGGCCGCCGACGCGACGAGTCTTCGAACCGTTGTAACAACTATTTCGCGCCGACTCGCTATCCTACCGGTCGATGCGGCGCACTATAAGAGGAACATATGATTCTCGCGCGTTCCTTTTCGCCGCCCTCCTGTCGTTCCTGACGGCGGCTTCCGCGGCCGCGCAGACCTGCGGGACCAGCTACTTCGTCAAGAAGGGCGGCGGCGGCTCCTACTACAACACGATTTCGCTCGCGGTCGCCGCCGTCCCCGCGAACTACGCCGGCAACTACTGCGTCATCGTCGACAGCCAGGTCTACGCCGAGCAGGTCACCGTCAACGTCCAGCCCGGCGACCTGGCCTCCCGCCTGTACATCATGGCCGATCCGGGCATGGCCGCGAGCACGGCCGCGGTCGTGGATCCGCCGACCGGCACGGCGGCCTTCGACATCAAGTGCGACAGCGTCACCCTCGACCGCATCGACATCCGGCCGACCAGCACGGTCAGCTACGGCGTGCTCGTCGAGGGCGGCAACGGCTCCGGCTACAACGTGGACCTGTCGAGCGTGAACGTCTACGACGCCGGCGGCAAGATCTCGGCGTTCGGCGTCTATCTCTCCTTCGGCGGCCACGGCAGCGTCCGCTACTCGACGGTCACCGTGGGCGCGGCCGACGCTTACGCCGTCCGCGTCGAGAGCCCGTACAACACCGTCGACCGCAGCACGATGGCCAGCCTGGGCTCGAGCTGCAGCGTCAACTATTGCATCGGCCTCTCCCTGTACGGAGCATCATCGAACACCGTCACGAACTCCTACGCGTACAGCGCGCACAGCTACGCCGCCTACATCAACCTCTCCCGCTGGAACTCCTTCGGCGCGAGCACGTTCGCCGCGCAGGGCGGCTCGCCCGCGGCGTACCTGACCGCCTCGTCGTCGAACACCCTCGACCGCGTCTGGATGCTCGGCTCGGCGGGCGACGCGCTCGACGTGGACCTCGGCTCGGCGTACAACACCGTCTCCAACAGCACCGTCGCCACCGCGGCCGTGGCCAGCGCCGTCTACATCCAAGGCGCGTCGTCGAACACCCTGACGAACCTCGCGGTCAGCGCCCCCGCCGGGCGCGGCCTCTTCCTGGACGCCGGGGCGAACGCGAACGTCGTCGGCAACTCGTCGGTGACCGCGGCCAACGGCGTCTACCAGGCGCTGTACATGACCGCCGCGGCGTCCAACACGCTGACCGGGGACTATCTGTACAACTCGGGCGGCGACGCGGCCCTGCTGGACCCCGCGTCGAACGGCAACGCGATCCGCGTCAGCACGTTCGTCGCGGGCGGCGCGTCCACGGCCCTGTGGCTGAACGGCGCGTCCTCGAACTCCGTGACCGGATCGTATTTCTCCGCTCCCTCGGGCGTCGCCGTGCACCTGAAGACGCTGGCCAACAACAACACGCTCTCGGGCAGCACGGTCACGATCGCGAACGCGTCCTACAGCGCGATCTATTTCGAGTCCAGCTCGTCGAACACCTTCACGGGCGGCCTCGCTTCGGGCGGGTCGGGCATCGCCGCCTACTTCCTCCCCGACGCGACCAAGAACACGATCGCCCTGAGCACGATCACCAGCGCCAGCGGCATCGCCGCCCTCGCGGTCTACGGCGATTCGAACACCGTCTCGTCGTCGTACATCGCCGATCCCGCGGCGTCCGTCGACGGCGTCTACCTCGACGCCGCGGCCGGCGGCAACCTGATCACCGCGAGCACCGTGGCCGCGTCGGGCCTGGGCGCCGTCGCGGTGGCCGTCTTCGGCGCGTCGAACGTCGTCGACGGCAGCCTGATCAGCCACCTCGGCGGCGCGTCGGCGGCCGGCACGGCCGTCTACGTGGCCCCGGGCGCGAACGGCAACGTCATCCAGTCCAGCACGCTGACCTCCGTCTACGGGCCGGGTCTGGACCTCGAGGGCAGCACCAACGTCGTCACCGGCAGCGTCATGGCCTCGTCGAACGACCGCGGCGCGGTGCTGGCCGGCGGCGGCGCCTACAACCGCATCCAGGCCAGTTCGATGACGACCGCGTCCGCGGTCGGGGCGGGATTCGGCCTGGTCGTCTACAGCACGTGGAACGCGTTCGTCTCGGACTACTTCGCCGACCCCAGCGGCGACGCCGTGTACGTCGGCGCGGGGGCCGCCGGGAACCTCTTCACGCAGAGCACGATGACGGCGCGCGGCGCGACGGCCGCCGCTCTGGACGTCTACGGCTCGACCAACGTCGTGACCCTGTCCGTGATGACCAATCCCGAGGGCGTCGGCGCCTGGCTGCGCGCCGCCGCCTCCTCGAACACGGTCTCCCTGAGCTCGATCACGAGCGGCGGCTCGGCGGCGCTGCAGGTGGACGGCTCGTCCAACACCATCGCCTACTCCGTCGTGGCGACGACGGCGGTCTCCGGCGGGATCGCGGTCAACCTGTCGGCGACGGCGTCGTACAACCTCGTCACGCACAGCACGATGACCGCGCTCCCGGGCGACCCGGCCGGCTATCACGGCGCCCTCCACTTCAACGGGGCGACCTACAACCGCGCCACCTACGACGTGCTGACGTCCGGGAGCGACTCCTCGTCGAACGTCGTCAGCGGAAGCACGGTCGAGTCCGTCAGCGGCGGCCCCGTGATCGAGTCCGACGGCGCCTCGAACCTGATCCTCCAGTCGATCGTCACGGGCTACGGCAGCGGCTTCGGCGTCTCGTTCTTCAACGCGAGCGGCAACGCGATCCTGCGCTCCACCGTCAACGCGCAGGGACGCGCCCTCGACGTCACGGGGTCCGGCAACACCGCCGTCCAGAGCTATTTCAGCTCGCAGGGCGCCGACTCGGTGCGCTTCGCCGCCGCCGGCAACTCGATCTACGGCAGCACCAGCATCGCCTTCGCGACGAGCATGGGCGGCCTCTGGATCGACAACGCCTCGAACAACGTCGCGACCGGCTGCGTGCTCTCGAACCCCACCGGCAACGGCGGCGCGGGACTGTACGTGTTCGGCGGGTCGAACAACGTGGTCCGCTGGAGCACGATGACCAGCATGGGGCCCGGGACGGACGCGGCGGGCGCGATGATCGGCAAGACCCAGTACGCCGGGACCGCCGGCGCGACGATCATGGACTCGTACATCCTCGGCACGCCCGGGCTCTTCATCGGCGGCTCGACCGGGACCGTCATCGGCGGCTCGCGCATCGCGGCAGGCGGGGTGTACGACAACGCCGTCGTGATGACCCAGGGCTCCAACGGCTTGATCCTCTCGTCGAACGCGATCACCGCCTTGGACGGCGCCGCCGCCGCCGTCTACATCGACGCCTACGTGTCCGGCGCCGTCGTCCTCTCCACGAACGTCATCGCGGCTCCGTCCGCGTCGCTGATCACGGTCTCGTCGCAGGCGGCGGGGACGCAGGTCTGGATCACCTCGAACACCCTGCTCCCCTCCGTCGGACGGAGCTATCCGTCCGTCGCCCTCTACTTGAACGGCCTGACGGGCGGCGCGACCGTCTCGAACAACGCGATCGTCTACCGCAGCACCGGCGACAACAGCGGCTTCGCCGCCTTCGGTTTCGGCGCGCAGACCTCCGCGGGCGTCCGCTTCGACCACAACCGCGTCGTGAACCCGGGCATGCTCACGGGCGGCGCGTTCTACGCGGCATACCTGACGAACGCCCCGAACACGGGCCTGGCCTTCGACGACTTCTACGCGAGCGGCACCGCGCTGACGGCGGCCCTCCTGCTGGTCGACTCCTCGCCGAACCTCGCCATCCGGGACAGCGTCTTCTTCTCTTCGTTCGCCGCCCCCGGCGCCGGGCGCTCGACCGGCACGGTGATCATCGCCGACGCCGCCAGCCAGGCCGGCTTCTCGGCCGACTACGACGACTACGCCAGCTCCAACTCCGCGCTGGGCTTCCAATGGGGCCCGGCGGCGGGCCCGCAGGGGCTGGCGGCCTGGAAGACGGCCACCGGGAAGGACGCCAGCTCGATCTCGGCGGACCCGCTGTGGTATGCGCCGGGTTCGGGGACGGAGGACCTCCACCCGCGCTCGACGGGCGGCCGCTTCTATCCCGCCTCCCAGGGCTTCGTCCGCGACCAAGCGACCTCCCCGACCGTCGACGCCGCCGACCCGGCCGAGTCCTTCGCGGCGGAGCCGGCGCTGAACGGCGGGCGCGCGAACCTGGGCTCGTACGGCGGGACGGCGGAGGCCTCGAAGACCTCGGCCGCCGCGTTGTGCGCGACCGAGGTCCACGTCGCCAAGAACGGCGCCCATCCGACGATCCAGTCGGGCGTGAACGCCCTGCCGCCCTCCCTGACGGGCTACGCCTGCGTCGTCGTCGACGACGCGGGGCCCTACGCGGAGCAGGTGACGGTGCAAGGCTTCGCCAACAACGGCTCCTCGATCACGATCATGGCCGACCCGTTCTCGGGCCTGCGCCCGGTCGTGTCCCCGCCCGCGGGCTCGACGGCCGCGTTCTCGGTCGCGCAGGCGTCGGTGAGCGTGGCCGGCTTCGAGATCGTCCCGACCGCGGCCGTGTCCTACGGCGTGCTGGTCTCGTCGGCGTACGGGACGGTCCGCTCGCTGATCGTCTCCGACGCGGGCGGCCTCATCGGCGTCGCGGCCGTCTCGCTGTCGAGCTGGAGCGCCGTTCAGGCGAGCTCGGCGGACGTCAACGGCGCCTCGACCTATGCCCTCTATCTCGGCCCGGGCGCCCACGAGACCGTTTCGGCCAGCACCTTCACGAACCGGACCGGACAGGCCGTGTACGCCGCCGGGGCGACCTCCGCGACGGTCGTCGCGAGCGTCTTCATCGGCACCCGGGCGGGCGCGGGCTTCTTCGACCTCGCGTCCCACTACGCGGCGATCGACCGCAGCGTGTTCGTCTCCTCCGGAGCGTCCGGCTATTTCGAGGCCGACGGCTCCAGCTATACGATCACCTCGAGCCTCTTCCAGAAGCTGGGCGCGGGCGGGGCCGCTCTCTACATGGGCGGCGGCGGCCATCTGATCCACCGGTCGTCGGTCGTCGCCGACGGGACGTCCGCCTGGGAGAGCTGGGACGGCGGCCTGGGCAACGACGACATCGTCGTCTCGAGCTGCTACTTCTATTCGGCGGGACTGACCGGCAACGCGATGTACATCTACGCGCCGGGACCCTTCACGATGACCGCCAGCACCGCGGCGTCGCGCGCCACGGCGGCGGACCTGGAGGCCGGCCTCCTCCAGGTGTCCGATTCGTACTTCCTCGGCGGCTCGGCGGTCCACGCGGAGGCGATGACGGTCTGGGCGGACGTCGGCAGCGTCATCGCGCGCAGCACGATCACGACCGCGGGCACCGGCTCCTACGCCTCGGCCGTCGACATGTGGAGCAACACCGCCGGCCTGACCTTCACGGACTCCTACCTGAGCTGCTCCGGCGGGGCGGCCGGCTCCTGCCTGAGCTTCAACGCCACCGACAGCAGCGTCTACCGCAGCACGGTCGTCAGCAACACGACCGGCAACGCCGTCCGGCTGGACAACTACGGCGCGCTCGTCGACAGCCTCGTCATCTCGCAGGCGGCCGGCGCGACCGCGGTCTCCGCGAGCTCGGGCTGGCGCAACCTCATCGAGCGGACCACGATGACGGCCGTCGGCGGGCCGGCGCTGGCCGGCGTGTCGGACAGCACCGTCACCGCCGTCTACGCCTACGCCACGGGGTGGGCCGCGCTCCAGGGCGCGAGCGGCACGGGCATCGCCGGCAGCCGGTTCTACGGAGCCCCGGCCGTCTACCTCAAGGATTCGTCGACGACCACGATCGCCGGCTCTCTGCTCGTCGGCGCCACGGACGCCCTGGTGTTGAGCGGACTCAGCGACGGCTTCCGACTGTCGGCCAGCGTCGTCACGGGCGGCGGGCCGGGCCGCGGCGTCTACCTCATGCCCGGCAGCGCCGGCGGCCTCGTCCTGTCGTCGAACGTCGTCTCGGGCGCCCGCTACGGGATCTACGCCTCCACGCTCACGCCCGCGTCGCGGCTGTTCGTCACGTCGAACACCGTCGTCGTCTCGACGTCCCCCTCCTTCGACACCTACGGCCTGTACGTCAACGGCTTGACCTCCGGCGCGACCATCCAGAACAACGCCCTCGCGGTGCGCGCCCCCGGGAACATCGGGACCAGCGCCGCGTACGGCTTCTACGCGAACACCGCCGCGGGCATCGTCTTCGACCACAACCGCATCTCGGACGCGGGCCTGATCGCCGGCGGCGCGTTCTACGGCGCGTACTTCAGCAACGCCGACAACGTGACGTTCGAGTTCAACGACGTCTACTCCACGGCCCCGGCCGGGATGAGCGCGTTCCTGTTCCGGGCGGGCGAGGGCTCGGCCGGGCTCGCGCTGCGCGACAACGTGTTCTTCTCGTCGTTCGCCGCGCCCGGCGTGGGCTTCAGCACGGGCACGGCGGCGATCGTCGACGCCGCCAGTCAGACGGGCTTCTCGGCGGACTACAACGATTACGGCAGCTCGAACGCGGCGCTGGGCTTCCAGTGGGGCGCCGTCGCGGCCCAGGGCCTGGCCGCGTGGCGGACGGCGACGGGGCAGGACGCGAACTCCCTTTCGGCGGACCCGCTGTGGGCGGCGCCGGGCGCGGGGAACGAGGATTTCCACCCGCGGTCGACCGTCGGACGCTGGAACCCGGCGACGCCGGCG
>JACQBB010000085.1 GCA_016194625.1 Elusimicrobiota bacterium
GGCACGAGACGCCGTTGCCGGCGTGCTTCGAGCGCCGCCACTCCATGGTCAGAGCCGGCGACTGAGTCTTGTGGCACGCGACGCACGCGTCGTCCGCCGCGCGCGCCCCCGTCGTCAACGCCAGCGCGGCCAAGACCGCGCCCAGACACCCTCTCAGCATCGTTCTCTCCCCCCTTATCGCAGCGCCGGCTCGGCGTCGCGTTCACGCGCGGGCGCCGGCGTCGTCGGCTCCGCGTACGACCAGCCGCCGGCCAGGCCGGCGACGAAGACGACCAGCCCCAGGGCGCCCAGGGCGAACACCGTGTCGCCCGGGACGCGCATCCAGCGCAGGAAGGACATCGTCGGACCCTGAAGGAACTCGGCGCTGCGGGCGTACCAGTAGCCCTTGTCCACGGACGCCGCGGTCTGCATCAAGCCGACGGGGAGCAGGCTCAGCACGCACATCATCAGGAGCCCCGCGTTCAAACCCCAGAAGCTCAGGCGCAACAGACCGTCACGCCACGGCCGGCCCGCGTCGGCGGCGCGCAGGCAGAACAGCATCAGGCCGATGCCGAGCATGCCGTACACGCCGAACAGCGCGGCGTGGCCGTGCAGGGGCGTCGTGTTGAGGCCCTGCATGTAGTACAGCGCGATCGGCGGGTTGATCATGAAGCCGAACAAGCCCGCGCCGACCATGTTCCAGAACGCCACCGCGACGAAGAAGTAGATCGGCCACTTGTACATGCCGGTCCACGCCGCCGCCTTGCGCACGCGCAGGTGGTCCCACGCCTCGTAGCCCATCAGCGCCAGCGGCACGACCTCCAGCGCGCTGAACACCGAGCCGAACGCGAGCGCCGCCGTCGGCGTGCCCGTGAAGTACAGGTGGTGGAGGGTGCCGATGATGCCGCCCGCCAGGTAGATCGTGGAGGCGAGCAGGGTCGACTTGGCGGCGGCGCCGTCGTCCACCAGGCCCATCTTGGCGAACAGGAAGGCGATGACGACGGTCGCGAACACCTCGAAGAAGCCCTCGACCCACAGGTGGACGACCCACCAGCGCCAGTACTCGACCATGCTCAGGTTCGTGTGCTGGCCCCAGGCCAGGCCCGCGCCGTAGAAGCCGGCGATGGCGACGGCGGAGACGGTGAACAGCCCCAGGAGCTTGGACGCCCCGGGACGGCGCTCGAGCAGGGGCGGCAGGACCGCGCGCGCGACCAGCCCCAGCCACAGCAGGAGCCCGGTGAACAAGCCGATCTGCCAGACGCGGCCCAGGTCGGTGTACTCGTAGCCCTGGTGCCCCCACCAGAAGGAGTTGGTCTCGGAGAACTTGTGGAACACGCTCAGCCATTCGCCGGCGAGCGAGCCGACGACCACGACGACGAGCGCGGCGAGCAGGACGCCGACGCCGACGGCCTGGCCCTTGGGCTCGCGGCCCAGGATGAGCGGCGCGATGAACAGCCCCGCGGCCAGCCAGGTCGTCGCGATCCAGAACAGGCCCAGCTGGACGTGCCAGGTGCGCGTCACCACGTACGGCAGCCAGCGCGCCAGCGGAACGCCGTAGAAGCCGTCGCCCTCGACGCCGTAGTGCGCCGTCACGATGCCCACGCCGATCTGCAGCAGCAGCAGCGCGGCGGCGATCGCGAAGTACGGGACGGTCATCCTCTGCGACGGCGTGAGCTTGAGGCCGACGAGCGGGTCGGCCGCGGGCGAGTGCTCCTTGAGCCGGCCGTAGTCGGAGCCCGCGTGGAACCAGACCAGCGCGCTGATGCCCGCCAGCAGCATGATCACGCTGACGCCGGTCCACACGACGGCGGCGCCGGTCGGGCGGTTGCCGATCAGCGGCTCGTGCGGCCAGTCGTTGGTGTAGCTGGTCGCGGCGTCCGGCCGCGCGGCGGAGGCCGCCCACGCGGTCCAGAAGAAGAACGCCGACAGCTGCCTCAGCTTGGCCGGGTCGGACAGCGTCCCCGCGGGCATCGCGTAGGCCGCGCGGCCGCGGGCGAACACGTCGGCGTAGTGCGCGGCGTTGGCGCGCATCGCCTCGGCGCGGAACGCGGGGACGGTCAGGCGGTCGGCCGCGGCGTCGTAGGCGTTCAAGCGGTACGCGGTCTCCAGCCGCTGGCGCAGGGCCGCCTGGCGCTCGGGCGCGAGCGCCTCGTAGGACGCCGCCTTCTCGCTCCTCGCCCAGCCGTCCAGGACGGCGACCAGCTCGCGGTGCAGCCAGTCCGCCGTCCAGTCGGGAGCCACGTACGCGCCGTGGCCCCACACCGAGCCCAGCTCCATGCCGCCCAGGGACTGCCAGACGTTCTGTCCCGCGGCGACGTCGCCGCGCGCGAACACCGGCGCCCCCTTCTCGTCGACGATCTCCGCGGGGATCGGCGGCTTATGGCGGTAGATCTCGGTCCCCACCCAGCCCAGCACGGAGAACGACGCGACGACGACGACGGCGAACGCGGCCCAGAGCTTCTTCATGTCCGATTCCTCGCTTTCTTTCGAGCGGCGCGAGCGTGTCACGCAACAGTAATGCCGGATTCTGATATCCGTTATTGGGAGCGCCTTGAGGGCCGCCCCCGAAACTGGCAGAATCCCCGTCGTGCTCCCCTACGCCGCGCTCGTCGCCGACTGGGTCCTGACCGCGCTGTGGCCCTTGGTCGGACAGGCGGGATTGCGCCACTACGCGGCCGTCCCGTTCATGTGCGCGGGCCTCGTCATCGGCCTGGCCTGCCTGGCGCCGTTCCTGGCCGCGGGCGGGCGCTGGCGGCGGCTGCTCGCGCGCGACGCGGCGCCGTCGCTGGCCGCGATGGGCCTGCTCTCCGGAGCGGCGACCCTCCTCTACATCACCGCGCTGAACTACACGACCCCGGTGAACGCGGTCATCATCGCGCAGATCGAGGTGCTGTACTCCGCGCTGATCTCCGCGCGCTACCTGGGCGAGCGCCCCTCCCTCAAGCAGGCGCTGGCGAGCCTGCTGGTGGTCGCCGGCACCGCGATGATCGTCCTGCGCGACCTGCGCTCGCCGCACCTGAAGGGCGACCTCATCGTGCTGTGCACCCCGTGGATGTACCAGGCCTCGCACGTGTTCTCGAAGAAGCTCCCGCGCGACCTGGACGCGCTGACGCTGTCGGGCGGGCGCGTGTTCTACGGGCTCGTGATGACCGCCCCGGTCGCGCTGTGGTCCTGGTCGCGCGGCGCGGCCTGGAGCTGGGAGGCTCCGGCGCTCCGGATCCTCCTCGCGCAGGGCGTGCTGATGTCCTCGCTGAACTTCGTGCTGTGGTACGCGGCGATCCGCGGCATGGAGCTGTCGAAAGCGACGACCATCCTCCTGTCCTATCCCGCGCTGACCTTGCTGTTCTCATTCGCGCTCGGCCGCGAGGAGATCGGCTGGGCGCAGGTCGGCGGCCTGTCGTGCACC
>JACQBB010000086.1 GCA_016194625.1 Elusimicrobiota bacterium
GCGCTCCTACCACGGCCGCACCTTGATGACGGTCGCGCTGACGGGCCAGCACACGTGGCGCAACCTGGCCCCGTTCCCGGCCAGCGTCGCGTTCACCCCGACCGACTACGCCTACCGCTTCGACGGCACGCCGGAGCAGAGCACGCGCGCGGCCATCAAGGGGCTGGCCAACACCCTCAAGACCGGCACCTCCGGGCGCATCGCCGGCTTCTTCGCCGAGACGATCCTCGGAGTGGGCGGCGCCATCACGCCGGGCAAGGCGTACTTCCCGGAGGCGGTCTAGCTGATCCACAAGCACGGCGGCCTTTACATCTGCGACGAGGTGCAGACCGGCGTGGGCCGCACCGGCGATCATTTTTTCGGCATCCAGCACTGGGGCGCCAAGCCGGACATCCTCGTCATGGCCAAGGGCCTGGGCAACGGCTACCCGATCGGCGCGGTCATCACCACGCCCGAGATCGCGGCGTCGGTGAAGGGCCTGCTCCACTACAACACGTTCGGCGGCGGCCCCATGGCGATGGCCGCGGCGGGCGCGGTGCTCGACGTGATCGAAAAGGAGAAGCTGGCCGACAACGCGAAAAAGGTCGGCGGCCGCCTCAAGGCCTCGCTCGAGAAGATCGCGGCCAAGTCCGACCGCGTCGGCGACATCCGCGGCAAGGGCCTGATGATCGGCGTGGAGCTCGTGAAGTCCGGCAAGACCAAGGAGCCGGCGCCGGAGCTGACGCTGGCCGTCGTCGAGAAGATGAAGGACTTGGGCGTGCTGGTCGGCAAGGGCGGGCTGGAGGGCAACACCGTGCGCATCCAGCCGCCGCTGATCATCACCGAGGCCGACGCCGACAAGATCGCCCGCGCCTTCGCGCAGGCCATGAAGGATGCCTGAGGCCGCCTTGCGCCGCGCCCTGGGGCGCGTCGCCCTGGCGTTCGGCGTCCTGCACCTGCTGCCGACGGCCTTCGTCTGGCTGTCGGCGGGGGGGCCGGCGCCCGTGCTGGTCTCCGCGCGGGCCTGGAGCGCGTTCTTCTACGGGCATTTCGTGGCGTTGACCGTGACCGGCGTGGCCCTGGTGGCGGTGGACGCCGCGAAGAGCAAGCTGTTCCACGGCGGGCCGCTGATCGACTTCGTGCTGGGCGTGGTCGGCTTCATGCTGCTCGAGTCCGCCGCCGCCTTCGGCGGGACCGGGCTCTCTCCGCTGGCCCTGCTGCCCGGGCTCGCGCTCGCCGCTTTCGGCCTGCGCCTGGGCACCGGGACGCCTCTGCTCGGCTCCGGGACGAAGGGGATTTGATACCATCGCACCATGGCCAAGAAAAGCGCGAAGTCCATCGCCCTGGAAGACAAGTACGGCGCCCATAACTACCACCCCCTGCCCGTCGTCATCTCGCGGGCCAAGGGCGCGGTGGTCTGGGACGCCGACGGCAAGAAGTACTTCGACTTCCTCTCGGCCTACTCCGCGCTGAACCAGGGCCACTGCCACCCCAAGATCGTCGCCGCCGCCAAGGGCCAGCTCGGCAAGGTCACGCTGACCAGCCGCGCGTTCCACAACGAGCGCCTGGGGCCGTTCCTCAAGCTGCTGTGCGAGACGGCCGGCAAGGACCGCGCCCTGCCGATGAACTCCGGCGCCGAGGCCGTCGAGACGGCGATCAAGGCGATGCGGCTGTGGGGCTACCGCGTGAAGGGCGTGGAGACCGACAAGGCCGAGATCGTCGTCTGCGACCACAACTTCCACGGCCGCACGACGACCATCGTCGGCTTCTCGTCGGACCAGGAATCCTGGGACGGCTTCGGCCCCGCCACGCCCGGCTTCGTGCGCGTGCCGTACGGCGACGCCGACGCGCTCAAGTCCGCGATCAACCGCAACACGGTCGGCTTCCTGTTCGAGCCCATCCAGGGCGAGGCCGGCGTCATCCTGCCGCCGCCCGGCTACCTCAAGAAGGTCCGCCGGCTGTGCTCCACCTACTCGGTGCTGATGTGCGCCGACGAGATCCAGACCGGCCTGGGCCGCGCGGGCGCCATGTTCGCCTGCGAGCACGACAAGGTCGTGCCCGACCTGTACATCCTGGGCAAGGCGCTGTCGGGGGGGCTGTACCCCGTGTCCGCGCTCGTCGGCGACGAGAACGTGCTGTCGCTGTTCACGCCCGGCACTCACGGCTCGACCTTCGGCGGCAACCCGCTGGCCGCCGCGATCGGCGAGGCGGCGCTGAACGTCCTGCTGCAGGAGAAGCTTCCCCAGCGCTCGGCGAAGCTCGGCGCGCGCTTCCTGGACAAGCTCAAGACGATCAAGCATCCCAAGCTCAAGGAAGTCCGCGGCCGCGGCCTGATGCTGGCGATGGAGTTCACCGTCCCGTCGCGCCCGCTGGTGCTGGAGCTGGCCAAGCGCGGCCTGCTCGCCAAGGACACGCACCAGTACACCATCCGCCTGGCGCCGCCGCTCGTCATCACGGACGCCCAGCTCGACGCCGCGTTCCGCATCATCCGCGACGCGGTGGCCGCCTTCCCGGAATGATGCCGGAGCCGCCGCCCGGGCTGTGCGGCGACTGCCGCCACGCGCGGGCCCTGACCACGGCGTCGGGCGCGACGCGCTATCGATGCCTGCGCGCGGAGAACGACGGGCGCTACCAGAAATGGCCGCGCCTGCCGATGCTCTCCTGCCCGGGACACGAGAGCGGAGAGCCCGAGGCGATGGTATAATGACGAAGGTGACTGACGAGACCCTCCTCGAGATCGGTCCGATCTCCAAATCCTTCGGCGGCGCGGCGATCCTTCGCGACGTCCACCTGACCGTCCGGCGCGGCGAGTTCATGACCTTGCTGGGGCCGTCCGGCTGCGGCAAGACGACGACCCTGCGCATCGTCGCGGGCTTCGAGTCGCCGGACAGCGGGCGCGTGCGCCTGAACGGCCTCGACGTGACCGACCAGCCGCCGTACGAGCGCGACGTGCACACGGTGTTCCAGCACTACGCCCTTTTCCCGCACCTGGACGTGGCGGGGAACATCGCCTTCGGCATGAGGATGGACAAGGTGCCCGACGCCGAGATCGCCAAGCGCATCCCGGAAGCGCTGGCGATGGTGAAGCTGCAGGGCTTCGAGGGCCGCAAGGTCTCCTCGCTCTCCGGCGGCCAGATGCAGCGCGTGGCGCTGGCGCGGGCCATCGCGGGACGGCCGGCGATCCTCCTCCTCGACGAGCCGCTGGGCGCCCTGGACCTCAAGCTGCGCAAGGACATGCAGCTGGAGCTCAAACGCCTCCAGCGCAAGCTGGGCATCGCCTTCATCTACGTGACGCACGATCAAGAAGAGGCGATGACGATGTCCGACCGCATCGCCGTCTTCAACCACGGCCGCATCGAGCAGGTCGGCACGCCCGGCGAGATCTACGAGTCGCCGCGCACCTCGTTCGTCGCCGACTTCATCGGCGGCGCCAACGTGTTCTCCGCCGAGGTGCTGAAGGGCGTCGCCGGCCAGGCGCACATGAAGGTGGAGGGGGAGCACGAGGTCGTGGTCCCGCTGGAGCC
>JACQBB010000093.1 GCA_016194625.1 Elusimicrobiota bacterium
CCCCGCGCCCGAGGACGCTCTGCTGTGGCGGCGGCTGCACGATACCGCCGTCGACGCGCTCGCGGCCGTGCCCTACCGCCCGGACGCCGCGTCTCGCTTTGCCGACTTGATCGACGATGAGATCGAGGCCGTCATCGGCCGCGCGCTCAAGTCCCGCGACTACGCCAAGAAGCTCGGCCGCTTCGAGGAGCCGGCCCCGGTCCATGCTTAGCTTTCAAGAGCTGATCCTCGAGCTGCAGAGGTTCTGGTCGCGGCAGGGCTGCCTCCTGGTTCAGCCTTACGACCTGGAGAAGGGCGCCGGCACCTTCAACCCCGCCACCTTTTTCGGCGCGCTGGGGCCAAAGCCGACGGCCGTGGCCTATCCCGAGCCCTGCCGCCGTCCCACCGACGGCCGCTACGGCGACAACCCGAACCGCCTGGCCAAGTATTATCAATTCCAGGTCCTGATGAAGCCCGTGCCGCCGAACGTCACCGACCTTTATCTGCGTTCGCTCAAGGCCGTGGGCTTCGACCCGAAGGAGCACGACCTGCGCTGGATCGAGGACGACTGGGAATCTCCGACCTTGGGCGCCTCGGGCGTCGGCTGGGAGGTCTGGCTCGACGGCATGGAGATCACGCAGTTCACCTATTTCCAGCAGATGGGCTCGATGCCGCTTTCTCCCGTCAGCGTCGAGATCACCTACGGCCTCGAGCGCATCGCGATGTACCTGCAGAAGAAGGACAACGTGTACGACCTGGACTACGGCGGCGGACTCACCTATGGCGACGTGCACAAGGCTCAGGAGCGCGAGCTCTCGCGCTACAGCTTCGAGACCGCCGACGTCGCCCTGCTCTCGCGCCACTTCAACGAGTGGGAGGCCGAGGGCTCGCGCCTGGTCGGCTTGGGCGACCCCCTGCCGGCGTACGACTGCGTGGTGCGCGCGTCGCACCTGTTCAACACGCTGGAGGCGCGCGGCGCGATCTCGGTCACCGAGCGCGCGCACTACATCGGGCGCATCCGCGCGCTGGCGCGCAAGGTGATGGAGCTGTACATCGACACCCGCGCGCCGAAGACGAAGCCGGTGGAGGCCTGACATGACGAAGAAGACCGCCCCCGCGAAGTCCGCCGACTTCCTGCTCGACGTGCACACCGAGCCGTTCCCCGCGCGCTTCGTCGCGCCCGCGCTCGACCAGCTGAAGGCCGGCGCCGAGAAGTGGCTCGCCGGGAAGATCGAGCACGGCGAGGTGGCGGTCTACGGCACGCTCCGCCATCTCGTGCTGACCGTGGAGGGCGTCGCGCCCAAGAGCCACGACAAGACGGAGCGCTTCAAGGGGCCCAAGGAGCAGGCCTGGAAGACGCCGGACGGCAAGTACACCCCCGCCGCGGAAGGCTTCGCGCGGAAGTACGGTCTGTCCGCCGCGGACCTGATCCCCGAGGGCGGCGTCCTCTACGCCGAGGTCGCCACCAAGGGCGTCCCGGCCGTCGAGCTCTTGGAAGCGATGATCCCCGAGCTGCTCGAATCCCTCCAGTTCCCCAAGTTCATGACCTGGGAGGAGACCGGCTTCAAGTTCGGCCGCCCCCTGCGCGCGCTGACCGCGCTGTACGGCGAGAAGATCGTGCCGGTGGCGCTCGCGGGCCTGAAGTCCGGACGCGCCGTGTACGGCCACCCGACCTACGCCGACAAGCCGGTCCAACTGAAGGACCCGGCCGACCACCTCAAGGCCCTGCGCGACGGCCTGGTCGTCGCCGACCCCGCCGAGCGCCGCGCGTACCTGCTCAAGCAGCTGGAGACCGCCGCCAAGTCCGCCGGCGGCAAGGCCGACCTGGACCCGGAGCTCGTCGAGGAGACCGTGTTCATGGCCGAGCACCCGACGCCCGTCGTCGGCAAGCTGCGCACCGAGCACATGCACCTGCCCGCGGCCCTGCTCAAGATGGTGATGAAGAAGCAGCTCAAGTTCTTCCCGGTGACGGACGCGAAGGGCGAGCTGCTTCCCGCGTTCATCGGCGTGCGCGACGGCCTGTCGTCGGGCAACGCGCTGGTGCGCGAGGGCTACCAGCGCGTGCTGGAGGCCCGCTTCAACGACGCCGCCTTCTTCTTCGGCCGCGACACGGCGCACCGCCTGGAGTCGCGCCTGCCGGCGCTCGAGCGAGTGACCTATCAGAAGGCGCTCGGCTCGATGGCGCAGAAGGCGGGACGCGTGGCGTCGCTGGCGGGCTGGCTGTCGTCCCAGCTGAAGCCCGCGGTCTCCCACGACGAAGCCGCGGTCGCCGCGGCCGCGCGTCTGTCCTACGCCGACCTGGTCACCGACGTGGTCAAGGAGTTCCCCGAGCTGCAGGGCCACATGGGCGGCGTGTACGCGCGCCGCGACGGCCTGGGCGAGACGGTCGCCGGGGCGGTCGAGCAGTTCTACTTCCCCGTCGGCGGCGGCACCCCGGTGCCGTCCACGACCGAGGCCTGCGTCGTCTCGCTGTCCGGCAAGCTCGACGGCATCGCGGGCTGCTTCGCCGCGGGCTTGATCCCGACCGGCTCCGCCGACCCGTACGCGCTGCGCCGCCAGGCGCTCGGCATCGTGCGCATCCTGCTGGAGAAGGACCTGCATGTGGACCTGGAGGCCGCGGTCGCGCAGGCCGTCGTGCTCCAGCCCATCCCCTCCCCCGAGCCGCTGAAGCTGGAGACGGCGATCCTCGACTTCGTCTGGGGCCGAGCGGCCTCCCTGTTCGAGGAGCAGGGCTTCAAGACCGACGAGGTCCGCTCCGTGCGCTTCGGCGCGCTGAAGGACCTGCCCGGCGCCCGCCGCCGTCTCGCGGCCCTGAAGGCCGTGCGCCGCGACCCCGCGTTCGAGCCTCTCGCCGCCGCCTTCAAGCGCGCGTCGAACATCCTCAAGCAGTCGAAGGGCGCCGAGGACGGCGTGACCGCCGAGCGCGGCCGCCTGCAGCACGAGTCCGAGATCGCCCTCTTCGACGCGCTGGTCGGCGTCGAGGGCGCGGCCGACGAGCGCCTCGTCCACGGCGACTTCGAGGGCGCGCTGAAGAGCCTGGTCGCCGTCAAGCCGCACCTCGACCGCTTCTTCGACAGCGTGATGGTGATGGTCGACGACGAGGCCCTGAAGCGCCAGCGCCTGGCGGTGCTCGCCAAGCTGGTGCGCGCCTTCAAGCGCGTGGCCGACCTCTCCGAGATCCAGGCCTCGGCGTCTTAAAGGCCGGCGCGGACGCGCCAGCCGGCCTTCGCGATGGGCATGCGGCGGCCGATGCCGAAGGCCTTGCCGGAGATCTTCAGGCCCGGCGCGGCCTGGCGGCGCTTGAACTCGGACCAGTCCATCCGGTCGAGCAATGTCTCGGCGACCTTCGTGTCGCCGACGGCCTTGGCGACGAGCGCGGGCGACAGGCGGGCCTGCACCCAGGCCTCGAGCGCGTCGTCGACCTGGTCGTAGGGCGGCAGGTCGTCCTGGTCGCGCTGGCCGGGCTTGAGCTCGGCCGAGGGCTCCTTGTCGATCGACGCGCGCGGGACCAGCTCGCGGTCGCGGTTGAGCCACGCGGCGAGCTGGTAGACCAGGCGCTTGGGCGCGTCGGCCAGCGGCGCGAGCGCGCCGCACATGTCGCCGTAAAGCGTGCAGTAGCCGACGGCCAGCTCGGACTTGTTGCCGGTGGTCAGCACGAAGCCGCGGTGGCACTTGTTGGCCAGCGACATCAGGATGGTGCCGCGCGCGCGCGCCTGCAGGTTCTGCTCGGCGAGGTCGGGCGCGCCCTTGCCCCAGTCGCCGCCGAACGCGGCGAGGTACGCGTGGTAGATCCCGGCGATGGCGACCGTCTTCATCTCGATGCCGAGGTTGCGGGCGAGGGCCTTCGCGTCGTCCACGCTGCCGGCCGACGAGTAGGACGAGGGCATCGAGACGCCGACGACGCGGTGGGGGCCGAGGGCGCGCACCGCCAGCGCCGCGACGACCGCCGAGTCGATGCCGCCGGACAGGCCGACGAAGGCGGTCTGCAGGCCGCACTTCGCGGCGAAGTCCTTGATGCCGAGGGTCAGCGCGTCGCCGACCTGGCCGGCGTCGTCGGGCTCGGGGGCGACGGTCGCCCCCTCCCAGCTCGACGAGTCGATGACGAGCAGGTCCTCGGCGGCGAACGCGGCGCGCGCGCGCAGGCGGCCCGAGGCGTCGTAGGCGAGGCTGCCGCCGTCGAAGACGATCTCGTCGTTCCCGCCGACGGCGTTGCAGTAGAACAGCGGCTTCTTCAGGCGCTTGGCGTGCGCGTTCAGCAGGGCGCGCCGCGTCGCGGTCTTGCCGCGCAGATACGGCGACGCCGAGACGTTGAGCAGGAGGTCGGCGCCGGCCTTCGCCTGCGCGGCGACGGGGTCCTGGGCGTACAGGCGGCGCGACGAGGACGGGTCGACCGCCCGCAGCAGCGTCTTGTGGCGGACCGCGACGACCTTGCCGGCGTGGAGCAGCGCCACCGAGTTGCGGACCGGCTTGCCGACGCGGTCCTTGTTCCGGGACACGAATCCGACGAGGGCGGCCGTGCCGCGGACCTTCCTGGCGAGAGCGGCCAGAGCCTTCTCGTTGGCCGCGTCGAAGCCGCGCTCCTCCCACAGGTCGAGGGCCGGATAGCCGCCGAGCGCCTGCTCCGGGAAGACGGCCAGCTCGGCGCCGCGGCGCGACGACTCGTCGAGCGCGGCGAGGATGCGCTCGACGTTGCCGCGGAGGTCGCCGACGGTGGCGTCGACCTGCGCGAGCGCGACGCGCATCAGGCGCCCGACGTGCGCAGGATGGAGTCGAAGACCTCGCCGGCGCCCATGAAGTTCTCCTCGATGGCGGCGCGGACGCGGTCGCCGTCGTGCGAGTGCGCGGTCTTCACGACGGGGGCGATGCCCTCCATCGCCCAGGTCATGCACTCGGCGGGGTCGAGGCCGGTCTCGTTGGCGACGGCGGCCATCTGCGTCAGGAGCGCGACCGCGGTCTTCGGGAGGTCCTTCTCGATGAGGACCATGCCGGACATCACGCCGCGGCACACGCCGGCGACCGTGACCTTCGGCTCCTGCTTGCCGCGGGTGCTGGTGACGGCGGCGACGGCGATCTTGCGCGCGGCCTCGCCGGCGAGCGCGTAGGGGTCGGCGACCTCCCGCAGGCGGCCGACCACGATCTCCTTGCCCAGCTTCTCGAAGTCGTACTCCATGGCCGGATTATAGAAAATCGTATGATAAGGCGATGCGAATCGTTCTTCCGGCGGCCGCCGCGCTCGCGTTCGCCCTGGCCGGCTGCGCGACGGCTCCGCCCGTCGCCCCGACCTCGGTCGACCACGGCATGCTGGTCGCGCGGGCGCGGATCCGCGGCGCGATCGTCCCCTTCACCTCCGACGTGCCCGACCAGGGGACGATCGAGCAGGTGGACGCCGACGGCTATCCGGTGCCGGGCAAGGTCGCGGTGACGAACTTCTCCCGCGGCGGCTCGCTGTACTTCCTGGACCTGCCGCCGGGCCGCTACGCGCTGTCGAAGCTCTCCTTCAAGGCCAGGCTGGCGCGCTACGAGGTCGAGCTGTCGTCGGCCGTGATGCGCCGCCAGACCGTGACGCTGCGCCCCGGGACGGCCGCGTTCCTGGGCGACCTCGCGCTGGACGGACGCTTCCCCGAGTTCGACACGGCCGTCGAGCGCGCCGCGGAGGTGATCGGGCACTGGCTGCTCCCGTTCCTGCGCCGTCCGCTGATCGCCCGCGACGCCGACCTGCGCGGCCACGAGCTGGGCGCGGCGTCGGAGCGCCTGGTCCTGCTGGACGCGCGGCCGGCGTTCGAGGGGACGCAGTGGCGCCGCCTGATCGAGGCCCGCCTGCGCGAGATCGGCGCCGCGGAGCCCGCCCCGACGACCGGGACGATCCGCACGCGCGAGGTCCCGCTCCGCCAGGACGTCTTCTTCGCCTGGCGCGACACGCTGAGATGGGGCGAGCCCGCGAAGGTCGGGACCGGCCTGGCGTGGCGCCGGCCGGGAGGCGAGGCGCGCCTGGCGGTGTTCTTCACGACCGCGACGACCCCGGGCTTCGCCGGCTACGACGAGGCCGTGCGCCAGATGCGCGCGGCCAACGACGCGCTGGAGGACCGCGCGGCGCTGTTCGAGGTCCGCTTCGGGACGCACACCGGGATCGCGTCGCGGATGACGACCCACTCCTATCCCGAGGGCCTGCTCGTCGGCAGCGAGGTGCGGACCTTCGTCACCGAGACCGCGCTCGCGCGCGACAACGCGGGGATGTACACCGCGCGCCTGCGCGCCCCGCGCGGCGAGTTCGAGAAGGTCGAGCCCGCGTTCCGCGAGTTCCTGATCCAGCTCGTGCTGGGACAGCCCGTCCCCGAGCCGCCGAAGCAGGAGTACTCGCTCCCCCTCCCTCCATGAGCTCCGAACGGCGGCAGGCCGCCCGCATCCTCACCGACTTCACCCTGATCCTGACCGACGAGAAGGGCAAGGAGCTGGACGGGCGCGCGCTCGCGCACGACGTCTCCGACAAGGGCTTCAAGGTCGAGACGCAGGCGGAGCTGGCGAAGGGGCAGACGCTGCGCTTCCGCCTGGGCCTGCCCGAGGGCCGCGAGGTCTCCGGCCGCGCCCGCGTCGTGTGGTCGCACAAGGAGGAGCTGGCGTGGTGGGCGGGGGCCGAGTTCGTCGGCCTGTCGTGGGGCGAGCGGCGGCGCATCCGGCGCGTGACCAGCCCCTCGGACGTGGACTGGGGAGTCATCGCCGACAAGGCGATCGTGGCGCTGTCCCTGCTGCTCGCGACCTCGGTGGGCTGGATCGCGTTCACGAGCCCCGTGTGGCGCGCGGTCCTCGAGGACGTCTTCCCGAAGGCCGTGGCCGCCGTCGTGATGGGCGTGGCCCTGCGGGTCCTGCTCTCGCGCTAGGCTAGAAGCCCTCGCGGCAGCGCGGGTCCATCGCGTCGCGCAGGAACAGCCGCGCTCCGGGCGCGCGCAGCGCGAAGCCCCAGCGCTCGTGACCCCACAGCGGCGCGTCCTTCGTGTAGGCGAGCAGCAGGGGGTTCCCCTTCCCGCTCGCGTCGTAGGAGACGAAGCGCAGCAGCCCGGTCTCGGCCATCAGGTCGGACGACATCTCCACGCAGGAGCCGACCAGCCTGTCGCCGTCGGCCAGGCGCAGGCAGCGCCGGGCGGAGTTGGACACCGCGGCGTTCGTGACCAGGACCCACGGCTCCTTGAGCCCGGCGACCGTCACCCGCGCGGCGAACGGGATCTCGACGACGACCTTCTCGGGCTTCGGGTCGGCGAGGAACGCGTCCTTGCCGTCGTCGGCCGGCTTGAAGCGGTACGCGCCGGAGCGGACCTCCTCGACCGTCGCGGCCTGGAGCGCGGCCCCCAGGGCCTGATACACCGGCTCGCCGACCTGGTTGGCCAGGGACTTGAACTCGGCGCGCGAGCCCTTCAGCGTGAAGCCCTCGGGCACCTTGAGGCCGAGGATCGGGTCGCCGACGCCGCGGCGCGGGCCTTTGAGGATCGCCGCGCGCAGTCTCGCGGGCTTGCGCGCCCGGCACGCGCCGCCGTACGCGGCCGACCGGCGGCTCCGGCCAGGAGCACGGCGGTCAGGAGGGCGCGCATGGGCGCCAGGATAGCAAATCCTCAGGCCGCGCCGGCCGAGGCGCGGGGCGTCGCGTCGCAGGCCCGGTCGAACGCGTCGGCGAACGCGGCCGCGTCGGCGGGGCGCTTGGTCGGGTCGGGTTCGAGCGCGCGGGCGAAGAAGTCGTCCAGGCCCGGCGGCAGCGCGGGGACGCGGCGGCTCGCCGGCTCGAAGCGCTTGCCGATCTTCTGCTCCAAGAAGTCGGGGCCGTCGAACGGCCTCGTCCCGGTGAGCAGCTCGTAGGCCATCACGCCGAGCGAGTACAGGTCCGAGGCTTTCGACACCGAGCCCATCGCCTGCTCGGGCGGCATGTACGGCGGCGTCCCCGAGGCGATCGTCTGCGTCATCCGCGTGGCCGCGGCGCTCGCGCGGTGCGCGATGCCGAAGTCCATCACCTTCGCGCTGCCGTCGGGCGCGATCATCACGTTGCCGGGCTTGAGGTCTCGGTGGATGATGTTCGCGGCGTGCGCGGCGCCCAGCGCGGCGGCGACCTCGCGCACGATGCGGCGCGCGGCGGGCACCGGCAGGACGCGGTCCTCGCGCAGGACCTGGTCCAGCGGCTTGCCGTCCACGAACTCGAAGACGAGGAACGGGTCCTTGCCGGGCAGCACCGTGTAGATGTGGGCCAGGTTCGGGTGCTTGAGCGCGGCCACCAGCCGCGCCTCGCGCAGGAAGCGCGCCAGGTCGTCGGGCGTGGTGGACGCGTCCTGGATCAGGCGCTTGATCGCGACGCGGCGGTCGAGCGTCAGGTCGTGGCCCGCGTAGACCACGCCCATCCCCCCGCGGCCCAGCTCGCGCTCGATCCGGTAGGTCCCGCCGAGCACCGTCCCGGGCGCGAGGTCGCCGGCCGGGGCCTCGCCGCCGTCGGCGGCGGGCGCGGCGGCGCGCCCGCGCGTGGTCAGCGAGCGCGTCAGCTCGCGGCCGGCCTTCGTTCCCAGCAGGCCGAACAGCGTCAG
>JACQBB010000071.1 GCA_016194625.1 Elusimicrobiota bacterium
CGGCCGTCGAGTGCATGAAGCACGGGGCGATGGACTACATCCAGAAGCCGTTCACCGAGGCGGAGCTGCTGGCGCTGGTCAAGAAGTCGCTGCTCAAGCGCCGCGACCGCATCGACCGCCAGCTGAAGCCCGCGGTGCGCATCACCCACGCGGCCGCGGCCGAGCGCGAGCGCGGCGGGGAGTTCAGCATCCCGGGCGGGGTCCTGGTCTCCGCGGGGCATTGCTGGGCGGCCCTGGCGCAGGACGGGACCGTGAAGGTCGGGCTGGACGACTTCGCCAAGAAGCTGATCGGCCCGGTGGACGCCGTCGAGTTCCCCAACCCCGGCATGACGGTCAACGCCGGCCAGCCGCTGTTCGCGGTCCGCAGCGGGGACCGCCGCGTGCAGTTCCACGCGCCGGTCGGCGGGAAGGTCGTGCGGGTCAACACGGCGCTGGGCGAGGACCTGGAGTCGCTCGAGATGACGCCGTACCACAAGAACTGGGTCTGCGTGATCGAGGGCGACGCGCTGGACGCGGACGTGCGCGCGCTGAAGATCGGCCGCTCCGCCGTCGCGCTGTTCGAGGAAGACCTGGAAAGGATGCGCAAGGCGCTGGGCGACGGCGCCGCGGCCGGCGAGCCGCTGTCGGTCGGCGAGCTGGCCAAGCTCGACGACGCCCGGTGGGCGCGCGTCGAGAAGGAGTTCTTCGCGCGCTGACGCGGGGGACGCGGGACCGAAGGTCCCGGACGCGCCCTGGTCCGAAAGACCAGTAGGTCCCGCGCGCGGCTTTTACTAACATCCTCGACCCTCACGCCGAGGATCGCTCGCGACGGCCCGCACGGCCGCCGCGTCTGTGGAGCCGCACCATGATCTCTCGCGCGTCGCTGTCCGCCGTCGCCGTGCTGTGCGCCGTCCCGGCGCTCGCCGTCACCCTGGAGCTGGAGCCCGCGGACCCGGCCCTGCCCCCGGCCCGTCCGTTCCTGATGCTGGACGCGCTGCGCGCGGCCGGGACCAGCCCGGCGGCCGTCGGCCGGGTCTTCGACGCGGCCCTGCGGCATCGCGACCCGTACGCGGTCGCCGTCCCGGAGACCCCCTCCCCGGCCTACGCGCGGACCTTCCGCCGCCTGGCCCGCGAGCGGACGACGAACGCCTACGACGCGGCGATCAGCACGCACGCGGCGCGCCGGGCCCTGGACCCGCGCCTGGTCAAGGCGATCGTCGCCGCCGAGTCCGAGTTCTCCGCCCGCGCCAAGTCCCCGGCCGGCGCGCTGGGCCTGATGCAGGTGATGCCGCGCACGGCCGAGGGCTTGGGGGTCTCCCGGCGCGCCCTGCTGGACCCCGAGTCCAACATCCGCGCCGGCACCGCCTACCTGGCCGAGCTGTTCGCCTCCGCCTGGCGGCGCTACCGGCTGTCGGGCTCCGATTACGCCCGCGCGCCCGAGTGGCTGGTCCGCCGGGTCATCGCCGCCTACCACGCGGGACCGCGCTTCCTGGCCTTCCGCCCGATGTACCGGCAGACGCGCGACTACGTGCGCCGCGTCCTCCTCTTCTACCGCTCCGAGGTCGCCGGCTTGACGGTGCCCGGCGAGCCGGGCTAGACTGGACGCATGAACAACAAGATCATCGCCGCCGCATGCGCCGCCGCCGTCCTCGCCTCCGCGGGCGCCTGGGTCGCCGCCCTGTCGCTCCACGCCCACGCCTCGGAAGCCCCCGAGCCCTCCACCGGGTTCACCTTGGTCGCCCAGGACGACGAGACCCGGGTCTACACCTTCGAGAACGCCGGCCACCGCTGCTTCCTGGCCAGCACGAAGGGCGGCTCCGGGCTCAGCCTGCAGTGCCTGAAGTGACGCTCCGGGAGGTTTCCCCGACGGAGAATCCTTGACCTCCGAGGGGAAATCATGTTGAATCACCCCGTAGAGCCGGGTGGCCCTTCGAGGCGTGCCGGCATCACGGAGACACCATCACATGGCCAAGAAGGCGAATGCCGCGTTCATGAAGGAGCTCACCCCGTCCGACAAGCTGGCGGAAGTCGTCGGCGCGAAGCCCCTCCCCCGCACCGAGGTCGTCAAGAAGCTCTGGGCGTACATCAAGAAGAACAACCTGCAGGACAAGAAGAACAAGCGCAACATCAACGCCGACGAGAAGCTGAAGGCCGTGTTCGGCGGCAAGAGCGTGGTCAACATGTTCGAGATGACCAAGCTCGTCTCCAAGCACCTCAGCTAAGATCCGAATAGGGATCCCGGGAGCCCTGAAAGGGGCTCCCGGGATTTTTTTGTCCCCGCCCGGGCCCGCGCTTAGGACAGCCGGTAGGTCGTCGCCCGGGTCCGGCCTTCCCGGGCCACGAGCCCCGCGTCGACGAGAGGCTTCAGGATCTGCCCGACGCGCGCCCGTGTCAGACCGAACGCCGCCTCGATGTCCGGCGCCTTGGAGCGCCCGCGGTCCCTCAAGAACCTCAGCACCTCTTCCTGCCGCTTCGTCAGCCGGATGCGCGGCGCTTTTTCGGTGACCTTCAGGGACATGACGCGGTCCCGGGTCCGCTGGAGGGTCGCGACGACGCCTTCCGCCGCGTACTCGATCCAATAGCTCAGGTCGTCGTCGAGGTCGCGCGCCTGCTGGAGCTTGTCGTAGTAGCGCTGCCGGTCCGCCTCGTAGAACTCGTCGAGCGCGAACAGGTGCTCCGTGTCGAAGCCCCGGGTATAGAGCAGCCAGACGCCCAACGCCCGCGCGACGCGGCCGTTGCCGTCGGCGAAGGGGTGTATCGAGACGAGCCGGTGATGCGCGACGGCGCCGACGATCGCCGGATGCAGCCGGGCGGCGTCCAGGCCGCCGATCCAAGCGACGAGTTCCCGGGTCAAAGGCGCGGCCTGCTCGGGCCCGGGCGGCGCGTAGACCGTCCGGCCCGCGTGGTCGACGACCCGGTTGACCTTGGATTTATAGCGCCCGGCCTGCTCCGCCGGCAGGCTCTTCGCCGTGAGCAGCGCATGGAGACGCAGGAGGTCCTTCTCCGCGACGGGCGACCCCGGCTTCCGGCCCCAGACCCAGCGCATGGCCGCCAGGTGGTCCTTGACCTCCCGCGCCGCCGCGTCAGCGGCGCCGGTCTCCTCGCCGCGGGCGATCGCCTCGACCTCGGGCAGGCCCAGCGGGTTGCCCTCGATGGCCGTCGACGAGTGCGCCAGGCGCGCGGCCGTGTCCCGCTGGAGCGCCGGCAGCCAGGGGACGTCGACCACCGCCCGGGCGATCCAGCTCCTGAGTTCGGTCGCCTCGGTCAGCAGGTTCAACAGCTCGGGCGAGATCCGGAAGCGCGGCCGGTACATGGACACAGGATAATATCATGTAAAGTTTATGTCAATAGTTATGTCAAGCCCGCCCCGTGTGATACAATGCGGGCCCATGGGGACGAAAAAAGACGGAGGACCGCTCGTTTCCGAGCCGATCCTCCGTCTTCAGGCGCATCCCAGGGGTCTGGTGGCGCGTACGGGATTTGAACCCGTGAACTCCTGTTCGGAAACCCCGAGAAAGCCTCGCCCAAGGTGTCTCCGAACGGCAAGCACTGGGCCTACCTGGCCCCGGACGAGGGCGTGCTCAACGTGTGGGTCGGCCCGGAGGGCGGCGCGGCCAAGCCGCTGACTCAGGACCGCGGCCGCGGGGTGCGCAACTACCTGTGGGCCGAGGACCAGCGCTCCATCCTCTATATCCAGGACAAGGACGGGGACGAGAACTGGCACCTGTACCAGACCGACTTGGAGACCGGGACCACGCGCGACCTCACCCCCGTCCCCGGCGCCCAGGCCCAGATCGTCGCCACCGAGCCGAACTTCCCGGACGAGGTGCTGATCGCGCTGAACGACCGCGACGCCCGCGCCCACGACGTGTACCGGGTGAACCTCAGGACCGGCGCCCGCACGCTCGAAGCGACGAACCCCGGCGACGTCATCGGCTGGCTGCCCGACCGGACCTTCAAGGTCCGCGCCGCCAAGGCCATGCGTCCGGACGGCGGCACCATCCTGAGGATCCGAGACGGCGGGGTCTGGCGCGACTTCCTGGACTGCGGCCCGGACGACCAGCTGGGCGCCCACGGGTTTTCGCCGGACGGCAAGTCCCTCTACGTCGAGTCCTCGGCGGGGCGCGACACGACCGCGTTGATCGAGGCGCCGCTCGCGGGCGGTCCCGGCAAGGTCATGGCCGAGGACCCCGAGTCCGACCTGGGCGGGGTGCTGATCCACCCGCGCGAGTACCGCGTCGAGGCGGTCTCCTTCGAGACCGACCGTCTGCGCTGGCGCGTCCTGGACGCGTCGCTGGCCGAGGACTTCAAGGCGTTCGCCTCGCTCGACGGCGACGTGTCGATCGTCAGCCGCGACGACGCCGACACGGTCTGGTACCTGCTGGTCAACCGCCCCGACCGCTCCCCCGCCTTCTGGCGCTGGGACCGGGCCGCGCGCAAGGCCAAGTTCCTGTTCGCCACGCGCCCCAAGCTGGACGGTTACGACCTCGCGCCGATGGCGCCGGTGTCCTTCCCCGCGCGCGACGGCCTGAAGGTCCGCGCCTACCTGACGACGCCGGCCGGCAAGGAAGCCAAGAAGCTCCCGCTCGTCCTGCTCGTCCACGGCGGACCCTGGGTGCGCGACCACTGGGGCTTCCACCCCGAGGCGCAGTGGCTGGCGAGCCTGGGCTTCGCCTGCCTGCAGGTGAACTACCGCGGCTCGGCCGGCTTCGGCAAGGCCTTCCTCCACGCCGGCGACCGCGAGTGGGGCGCCAAGATGCAGGACGACCTGACCGACGCCGCGAAGTGGGCCGTCGCCTCCGGCGCCGCCGACCCCGCGCGCGTCGCCATCTACGGCGGCTCCTACGGCGGCTACGCCGCGCTCGCCGGCGCCGCCTTCACGCCCGGCGTCTACCGCTGCGCGGTGGACGTGGTCGGCCCGTCCAACCTCATCACCCTCATCAAGAGCATCCCGCCGTACTGGGAGCCGATGAAGCGCATCTTCGACCTGCGGGTGGGCTCGGTCGAGACCGAGGAGGAGTTCCTGAAGTCGCGCTCCCCCCTGTTCTTCGCCGACCGCATCGCCATCCCCCTGCTGATCGCCCAGGGCGCCAACGACCCGCGCGTGAAGCAGGCCGAGGCCGAGCAGATCGTCGCCGCTCTCAAGGCCAAGGGCAAGCCCGTCGAGTACATGCTGTTCCCCGACGAGGGCCACGGCTTCGCCAAGCCCGAGAACCGGCTGAAGTTCTACGCCGCCGCGGAAGCCTTCCTGGCCGAGCACTTGACCGCCTGACGGCGGCTCACCAGAGCTCGATCACCCAGTCGTGGCAGGGGAAGGTCGCGCCGTTGTAGCCGGCCTCGGCCGTCCCCGCCAGCGTGAAGCCGAGCTTGCGGCAGATCGCGTTCGAGGCGGCGTTGGCGACGGCGGGCAGCGCGTGGATCACGCGCGCCTTGCGTTCGGCGCGGGCCCGGGCGATCAGCGCGCGTCCGGCGGCGACGGCCAGGCCGCGGCCTTGGTACGCGGGCAGCAGCATCCAGCCGGTCTCGTGCGCGGGGGCGCCTTTCCACTCGGTCGCCCACAGGCCGATGGTTCCGGCGTCGCCCTCGTCGGTGACGATCTTGAAGTACCAGTCCCCCTTCTCGAAGCTGCGCGCGCGGCGGGCGACGATGCCGGGGATCTTCTCCAGCGGCGTCGGACCGCCCAGCCAGGTCATCAGCGCCGGGTCGCACTCCATCGCCTCGATGAGCGCGGCGTCGGCGACCGTGAAGGGCTCCAGCCTCATGACGACACCCTATCAAATGGGCCCCCGGCGCGCGAGGACCCGACGAGGATTTGACCCGGATTTGGTGGTGGCCGCCCCCCGGCGGGGATACACTGGGAGGAGAAGAAGCGCCGGGACGGAGTCTCAGCCGACGGAGGACGCGTGGCGGAGGCCTGGTACAAAGAGGCGGTCTTCTATGAAGTCCCGATCAAGGCGTTCTGCGATTCCAACGGCGACGGGATCGGCGATCTCCCGGGACTGGAGTCGAAGCTCGACTACCTCCAGCACCTGGAGGTGGACTGCCTGTGGCTGCTCCCGATGTACCCGTCGCCGCGGCGGGATGACGGTTACGACATCTCCGATTTCTATTCGATCGACCCCGACTACGGGACCCTCGCCGACTTCGAGCGCTTCGTCGACGCCGCCCACCGCCGCAAGATCCGCGTCGTCGCCGACCTGGTCCTCAATCACACGTCGGACCAGCATCCTTGGTTCCAGTCCGCGCGCCGTCCCGGCAGCCCCAAGCGCGGCTGGTACGTCTGGTCGGACGACGACAAGAAGTACGCGGGGGCGCGGATCGTCTTCAGCGACGTCGAGAAGTCGAACTGGGCCTGGGACCCGGTCGCGAACGCGTACTACTGGCACCGCTTCTACTCGCACCAGCCGGACCTGAACTACGACGAGCCCGAGGTGCGCGCCGAGATGACCAAGGTGCTGCGCTTCTGGCTCGACAAGGGCCTGGACGGCTTCCGCGTGGACGCGGCGCCGTATCTGTTCGAGCGCGAGGGCACCGCGTGCGAGAACCTGCCCGAGACGCACGCGTTCCTGAAGGAGCTGCGCGCGACGGTCGACGCCCACTACCCCGGCCGCGTCCTGCTCGCCGAGGCCAACCACCTGCCGGCCGAGATGCGCCCGTACTTCGGCGACGGCGACGAGTTCCACATGGCGTTCCACTTCCCGCTGATGCCGCGCATCTTCATCGCGATCCGCAAGGAGGACCGCGCCGCGATCGTCTCGGTCCTGCGTGAGACGCCGCCGATCCCGGACTCCTGCCAGTGGGCGCTGTTCCTGCGCAACCACGACGAGCTCACGCTGGAGACGGTCACGCCCGAGGAGCGCGAGTACCTGCTCGCCGAGTACGCGCACGCGCCGCGGATGAAGCTGAACCTGGGCATCCGCCGCCGCCTGGCCCCGCTGATGGACTTCGGCCGCCGCCGGCTGGAGCTGCTGGTCTCGCTGATCATGTCCCTGCCGGGCAGCCCCGTGCTGTACTACGGAGACGAGATCGGCATGGGCGACAACGTGTACCTGGGCGACCGCGACGGCGTGCGCACGCCGATGCAGTGGAGCCCCGACCGCAACGCCGGCTTCTCGCGCGCCGACCCCGAACGCCTGTACGCCCAGCCCATCATGAACCCGGTCTGCTCCTACCAGGCGGTCAACGTCGAGGCCCAGCAGCGCCTTCCCGGCTCCCTGCTGCACTGGATGAAGCGCCTGATCGGCGTCCGCCGCCAGCACCCGGCCTTCGGCCGCGGCGGCCTGACCTTGCTCGAACCCGAGAACCCGCGCGTGCTGGCCTACCTGCGCGAGCTCGGCGACGAGACGCTCCTCGTCGTCAACAACCTGTCCCGCTACGCCCAGCCGGTCGAGCTGGACCTGTCCCGCTTCCGCGGCTGGACGCCCGTCGAGCTGTTCGGCCACGCCCGCTTCAAGCCCGTCGGCGACGGCCCGTACCCGCTGACCGCCGCGCCGCACGGCTTCCTGTGGTTCAAACTGGAGAGATGATATGGACGCCGGCTCCCTGCCCCTGCTCGGCCTCGTCCTCGCGGCGCTGTTCGCCGCGCTGGTCCTGGCGCGCCGCACCTGGAACGAGCCCGCGGCGCGCCTGACCGAGTGGCTGAGGCTGGCGCGCGCC
>JACQBB010000041.1 GCA_016194625.1 Elusimicrobiota bacterium
ATCAAGAGCGACGACCCGGTGCTCTACCTGAAGCCCAAGGCGCTGCTGCGCTCGAAGGGCGAGGAGCTCATCCCCGGCGAGCCCGACGAGAAGATCCTGCACGAGATGATCGACGCCCCGCTGGGCGACCGCTCCAAGTGGAAGGCGAAGTGGCCCAAGCTGACCGACTACACCGTCGAGATCGGCAAGGCCAAGGTCTCTCACCCGGGAACCGACGCGACCGTGATCACCCACGGCCGCATGGCGCCGATCTGCCTGGAGGTCGCGCGCGCGCTGAAAGCCTCGGGCGGCGCCTCGGTGGAGGTGCTCGACCTGCGCTCGCTGATCCCCTACGACTGGGAAGCGATCAAGGCCTCGATCAAGAAGACCGGCCGCGTCATCTTCATCAACGAGGAGACGGAGATCACGAACTTCGCGGAGCACCTGATCCGCCGCGTGGTCGACGAACTTTTCTATGAGCTGAAGGTGCGCCCGCGCCTGCTCGCCGGCAAGGCGACGCCCGGCATCGCGCTCTCTCCGAACCTGGAGTACTTCCTCCAGCCGCAGAAGGCCGACGTCGAGCGCGCGCTCGGCGAGCTGCTCGCCGACCCGGCGTGACCGCGCGCGCTCTCGTCCCCACGCGGGAGCGCGACCTGGCGTCGTACCGGCGCTGGCGCAACGCCCAGCAGGACTTCCTCCGTCAGGAGAAGCCCCTGCGCGCGTCCGACCAGCTCCGCTGGTTCCGCGAGACCGTCCTGCCGTCGCGCTTCGACAAGAAGCCCGCGCTCGCGATGTTCTCCATCCTGGAAGACGAGCGCTGCGTCGGCTACGCGGGCCTCACGCACATCTGCTGGCCGCACAATCGCGCCGAGGTCGTGTTCCTGGTCGCCACGGAGCGGCTCAAGGACCGCAAGCGCTACGCCGCCGACTTCCGCTGGGCCTTGGAGCTGCTGAAGTCGTACGCGTTCGACCATCTCGGCCTCGAGCGCCTGACGATGGAGAACCACGACCTGCGGCCGTGGCACATCAAGGCCTTGGAACGCGCCGGCTTCAAGCCCGAAGGCCGATTGCGCGGTCACGTGGTCAAGAAGGGCCGCCGCCTCGACCTGCTGATCCACGGGCTGCTCGCCCGCGAAGCCGGCCGCTGACGCCGGCGTCACCGGAATAGCGTTTCCGGCGATCCGACTGTTGGCGCCAACATCGAACAGGAACTTCTCCGCGTCCCACTTCCGAGCCGACTCCGGCGCCGCCGCTCCGGCCGCGCCGCCGAACAGCCCGCCGACGCCGCCGAGGGTGAGCGCCGGGATGTAGAGAATCGCGCCGAGGACCATGCCGCCGTAGTAGTACAGGCCGCCGCCGCCGTTATCGGACCGCGCGCCGTCGTAGGCGCGGCTCATCCGGCGGCCGAAGCCCTCGTCGACGAGCTTCACGGCGGGGGAGATCCCGGCGTAGAAGCCGAGCAAAGCGCCCTCCGACGCGCCTTTCTTCAGGCCCGAGAGCCGCGTCGCCGCGGCCGGCGCCTCCGCGGGGACCGGCGTCTCCTCGGCGGCGGCGAGCGCGGGTCGCGCGCCGCAGATTCCGTCGAACAGGCAGTCGTCGGTCGCGGCCCGGGCGGAGGGAGCGAGGAGCGTCAGCAGGACGGCGGCGAAGAAGGCGTTCATATGGACCTCGGTCTACAGCAGTTCGTTGACGGCTTCGGGCAGGGGCAGCGGGCTTTGGTCCCCGGACGGCCAGCCGAGCGAGCGCGCGCGGTCGGCGTCGAACCAGCGGTGCTTGCGGCCGTCGGCGGGGTCGAACCAGCGCAGCTCGACGAGGGCGCCGCCCAGGCGGTCCTCCGCGCCGGCCGCGACGGCGGCGACGAAGTCCACGGCGGGCGCGTCCTCCGGGCCGTTGGCGTACAGCGCCGCGGTGCCCAGCGCGAAGCAGGACGGGTCGGCGATGCCGCTCTCCGGTCCGCGTCCGCGGCGCGAGGCGCCGACCCACCACGCTGTGCCGGCGATCGGGACGAGCATCGGCCCGGCGGCGTCCGCCGCCGCGGCCAGGTGCGCGGCGACCAGCGCGCGCGGGGCCGGGCCGCGGTGCTCGACCCACGGCCTGGTCAGCGCGTCGGAGGACGGGCAGGACGCCGTCCGCGGTCCCGGCCGGCGGGGCGGCGCCGCCTTCGGGAGCGCGTCGCGGAAGGGGCCGCGCGCCTTGTACTCGGCCAGGAAGCGCTTCACGGCGTCCACGCCGACGGAGAAGCCGATCCCGTCGGAACCGCCGCTGCGCGACAGGGTCAGCGTGTTGACGCCGACGACCGCGCCGTCCATCGTCAGCAGCGGTCCGCCGGAGTTGCCGGGGTTGATCGCCGCGTCGCTCTGCACGAACCGCACGGGGAAGCCGGGCCGGCCGCCGTCGCGGTCCTTCAGGCCGCCGATCACCCCGTGCGTCACGGTGAACGGCAGGCCGAGCGGGTAGCCCATCATGACGACCATCTGTCCTTCGCTCAGCGACGCGGCGTCGCCGAGAGGGAGCGCGGGCCAGCCCTGCGCTCGCGGCGGGATGGTCACCAGGGCCAGGTCGCGGCCCGACAGCGGGTCCTGGGGCGTGCCCATCGTGCCGATCGCGGCGACGACGCCGTCGGCGACCGTCCCGTCGGCGAACACGACCGCGACCTTGCCGTTCAGGCCGGTCTCCAGGACCACGTGCGCGTTGGTGACGAGCAGGCCCGCGGGGTCCACGACGAAGCCCGACCCGAGCCCCTTAGGCGTGCGGATCATCGCGACCGACGGCTTGGAGACCGCGGTCAGGTGCGCCAGCGCGGCGTCGATCTGCTGGAGGATGCCGCCCTGGTGCGAGAGCGTCCAGGCGCGGTAGTCCCGGCCGCGCGCGACCAAGTCGCGGGCGGCGGGCATGTCGGCGGCGAACTCCTGCGCGGCGAGCGGCGCCGCGGCCAGCAACGAGAGCGTCAGCGTCTTCATCATGCGCATGTCACGACCTCCTTAAAGATGTCCGGTGAGCGCGGACGCGAGCAGGCCGAGCCCGAGCCCGTAGACGACGCCGACGGCCCACAGCGCCCCGCCGGCGACGGCGTCCACGACGGGCGGCGCGGTCTTCCAGGTCGCGTAGGCGGCGGCGGTGCCCGCGTAGTAGCCCGCTTTCAGGTTGCTGGACCAGGACGCGACGGCGGCGTCCATCCGGCGGTCCTGGTAGTAGTCGGCCCAGGTGCGGTCCTTCTCCGCGCCGGCGAACGCCTTCTTCAGCAGCGGCGACTCGTCGAGCGTCTTCTGCAGCAGCGCCGCCTCGCCGCGGCGGACCTCCTTCTGGAGCGCCGCGCCGTCGCCGCCGGCGATCGCGTCGAACAGCGGCCGGTCGGCGGCGTCCACCGCGCCGCCGACGGCGCGGTCGGTCTCGCTCGGGCCCTCGGCGAAGCGCGCGCCGGAGCCGGCCTTCAGGTCTTCGAGGCTCCCCGCGGCGGCGGCGCCGCAGGCCCACAGCAGAAGGATGATCGCCGTCGTCCGCGTCCTCATGTCCACCTCCGCCCGCGTGAGCGGGTCTTGGGGACAGTGTAGCGGCGCAGACCTGGCCGGGGCCTGAGGCGGGAGGGCAGCGGGCGTCCGGCGGACGGTCTATCCCGGCCGCGGGGGCGGCGGGGCGGTTTTGGTGAACTCCCGGTAACTAGAAGTCGAGCGCCTTGCGGACCTGCACGCGCAGGTGGAACACGCCGGAGCCCTCGGCCTTCTCGTACACCGAGTAGGCCGTCGAGGTCTCGAGCGCGTCGCGCAGGGCCGCCACCGAGCGGTGGACGGCGCCTTCCTCGGCGCGGATGACCATGCCGGAGTCGTGGAGGACCGCGCCGCGGCGCGCCGTCATCTCGTCGAGGTGGCGGCGCAGCTTCTTCTGCCAGTCCGCGATGCCGGGGAAGGCGCGCGGGAACATGTAGAACTTGCCGGCGAGCGGGCTGCGGACCTTGCCGCCCGTCGCGCGCTTGGCCAGCTTGTGCGCGACGAGCGTCTTGAGCCCGGCCGCCAACGCCGCCTTCGGCAGGCCGGTGACCTTCGCGAGCTCCTCCGCGGAGAACGAGCCGCGGTCGTTGACCAGGCACTCGAAGGCCCAGTAGGTCGCCGCGTCGCCGACGACGGCCTTGTACTGCGCCGGCGTCAGGTGGTAGGCCTGCTCGCTGAGCAGGCGCTTGACCGTCTGCTGGGCGTAAGAATCCTCGTGCTTGGAGCGCAGCAGCGGGCCGATCAGCGACCGGTAGTTCTCCTCGGTGCCGAAGTGGTCGCGCAGATAGTCGGTGACGAAGGTCCGGTACAGCTCGTCGGTCGGCGGGATGCGCAGGAGGCTGAGCAGGACCGGCAGCCACTCGGGCCGCGGCAGGTGCTCGCCGCGCTCCAGCTTCAGGTAGTAGGCGAAGGTGAACGGGAACACGCGGCGGCCGCCGTTGCGGTGGTAGAACGCGTAGGGCGTCGGGAAGCCGGCTTCGCGGCGCAGGCGCGCGAGGGAGGCGGAGAATCGGGCCATGCCGGATTCTACAAGATGGGGAAGTTGATACAATCGCCCCATGAACCCCTCTTCCGACGGTATAAAGGAACCCGGCTTCGCCACGCTCGCCGTCCACGCGGGCCAGTCGCCCGACCCGGCGACCGGCGCGATCATGACGCCGGTGTACCTGACCTCCACCTACGTGCAGGAGTGGCCCGAGAAGCACAAGGGCTTCGACTACGCGCGCACCGTGCATCCGACGCGGCTGGCGCTGGAGCGCAACCTGGCGGCGCTGGAGGGCGCGGCGTTCGGGCTGTGCTTCTCGTCGGGCATGGCGGCGACCTCCACCGTCATCGAGGCGCTGAACCCCGGCGACCACGTGCTGTGCTCCAACGACCTGTACGGCGGCACCTACCGCGTGTTCACCAAGGTGTTCGCGCGCTTCGGCGTGACCTTCTCGTTCGTGGACGCGACCGACCTGAAGGCGTTCGCGCAGGCCTTCACGCCCAAGACCAAGCTGGTCTGGGTGGAGACGCCGTCGAACCCGCTGCTGCGCGTGTGCGACATCCGCGCGATCGCCAAGCTCGCCCACGACGCGAAGGCCAAGCTCGTCGTCGACAACACCTTCGCGAGCCCCGCGCTCCAGCGCCCGCTGTCGCTCGGCGCCGACGTGGTGGTGCACTCGACGACGAAGTACCTCGGCGGGCACTCCGACGTGGTCGGCGGCGCGATCCTCACGAACGACGAGGCCCTGCACAAGGAGTACAAGTTCCTGCAGAACGCCGTCGGCGCGGTGCCGGGCCCGCTCGACTGCTTCCTGGTCCTGCGCGGCACCAAGACGCTCCCGCTGCGCATCAAGGCGCACTGCGAGAACGCCGGCATCGTGGCCAAGCACCTGCTGGCGCATCCCGAGGTCGCGAAAGTCCATTATCCCGGCCTGCCGACCCATCCCAACCACGAGCTGGCCAAGTCGCAGATGCGCGGCTTCGGCGGCATGATCTCCTTCGAGCTGAAGGGGGACATCGAGCGCGCCAAGCGCATGATCTCGTCCTGCAGGATATTCTCGCTGGCGGAGAGCCTGGGCGGCGTCGAGTCGCTGATCGGCCATCCGGCTTCGATGACGCACGGCTCCATCCCGCGCGAGGAGCGCCTCAAGGCCGGTCTCACCGACGGCCTGATCCGCCTGTCGGTCGGCGTCGAGGACGCCGCCGACCTGACCGCCGACCTGGACTCGGCCATCGTCGCCTCGCTGAAGCCGTGACGCCGTTCGAGCAGTACGAGCGGGCCGTGCGCCTGCTCTCCGGCGACGGCGCGCCGAAGGACGAGCGCGCCGGCTACGAGCTGATGGTCGAGGCGGCCCAGGGCGGCATCGTGGACGCCGCCTACGAGGCCGGCCAGTGCGCCCGCCTGGGCCGCGGCTCCGCCGTGGACGCGCGGCTGGCCTACGGCTTCTACCGCGTCGCCGCCGACGGCGGCCACGCGCAGGCGGCCTTCTCGGCGGCCGTGCTGGCCGGGCGCGGCGCGCTGGGCGCTCCCGCGCCCGCGCTCGCCGCCGAGCTGTACGCGAAGGCCGCGGACCTGGGCCACGCCGGCGCCGCGCACAACCTGGGCGTGATGCTGGCCAAGGGCGACGGCGCGCCGCCGGACGCCGCGCGCGCCAAGGAGATGTTCCTGCGCGCCGTCGCGCTGGGCTCCGAGCAGGCGCCGTTCAGCCTGGGCCTGCTGTTCCTCGTCGGCGGACCCGGCCTGCCGCCCGACCCCGTCGAGGCGCTGGCGTGGGCGCTCGTCGCGCAGAAGGCGGCGCCCGGCGGCCCCGCGCCGGGCCTGGCCGAGCGCGCGTCGGCCGCGTGCGACGAGGCCGGCCGGGCCGAGGCGCGCCGCCGCGCCGAGTCGCGCTAGCGCGGGTCAGAACCCGTCGGTGCGCATGCGGCTGAAGGACGCGCCGAGCTCCTTCAGCTTCTTCATCCGCTCTTCCTCGCGGTTCTCCCGCTCGACGAGCTTGTCGCGCTGAGGCTTGCGGACCGCGGCCAGCGTGGGGCCGCACCAGTCCTTTCCGGCGGCGGCCAGCGCCTGATGGGTCGCGCGGTCGTGGACGGCGAACCAGGTCTCGGCGGGGACGAAGGCGTCGTCCCAGGCGTCGGCGACCAGCTCGACGGAAGCCGGTCCGCCGCGCGAGCCCGGGTAGAACGAGAAGCAGGCCGCGGTGTGCTCGGACGCGGCGCCGGGCTCGGCGTCCACGGACGCGGAATCCCAATGCCGGAACGCGGGATCCTTGAGGAGCGGCTCCGCCCGCCTCTGGAGAGTGTCCGCGCGCTCGTAGCACTTGCGGCCCGTGCACATGCCCAGGTTCTCCTTCGCGTTGCCCAGGTACCCGTTGCCGAGCTCGTCGTGCAGGGCCTTGGCGGCCTTGCGCAGGCGCGCGGCGAAGTAGACCTGCTGGGGCGGGAGCTTGGCGAGCGCGGCGCGGACCGCGGCGCCGTCGGGGTCGCGCTTGCCGCCGGCGAGCAGGGCCTCGCAGGCCTTCCAGTCGTCGTCCCGCGCGGAGCGGTCGTCGGGCGCGACGGCGGCGAAGGCGGCGCGGGCGTCCGCCGCGGTCAGGAACGCGGACAGGCGCGGCGCGGAGCCGGAGGCGAGGAAGGCGTCGAGCGCGGCGGTCTTCGGGTCCGTCTGCGCCGTGGCGGTCGCGGCGACGAAGACGGCGAGAAGGGCGGCGCGCGTCATGCCGTCAGTATAGACCCGGCGCGGCCGGTCCGCCAGGCCTACCAGCTGCCCGACGCGCCGCCGCCGCCGAAGTCGCCGCCGCCGCCGGAGAAGCCGCCCGAGTCTCCGCCCGACCAGCCGCCGGAGTCGCCGCCGCCTCCGCTGGACCAGGTGAACCCGCTCCCGCCGCCGCGGCCGGAGCCGGCCGCCATGGCCTTCGCGAGCTTCGTGCCGGCGAGGAGCTTCTTGAGGATGGGGAAGACGACCAGGTGCGTCAGCAGGACGGCCCCGCCGAGGCGGGCGCCCCAGATCGCCATCGGGAACGCGGCCCAGAACGGGATCAGGAAGAAATACAGGAACCAGCCCTGGCCCGGGATCATGATGCCGAAGAACTCGAACAAGCCGAGGATGCCGAACACGAAGGCGGAGATCATCAGCTTCTCGAGCAGGGAGTCGCCCAGGCCGTCGCCGGGCCCGTTCACGCGCACGCGCGCGACCTCGCGTCCGCCCGACGGCGGCTCGTAGGAGCCGTCGAGCGTGCCCAGGACGGCGGCCACGCCGTCCTTCAGGCCGCCCGCGTAGTCGTTCGCGCGGAAGTGGGGGACCATCCGGTCGCGGATGATGCGGCCGGCGGCGGCGTCGGTGAGCGGGCCTTCCAGCCCGTAGCCGACCTCGATGCGCGCCTTGCGGTCGTCGCGCGCCACCAATATGAGGATGCCGTCGTTGGCGCCCTTGCGCCCGAGCTTCCAGGTGCGGGCGACCTTGATCGAGAAGTCCTCCAGCGCCTCGCCTTCCAGCGACGGCAGGGTCAGCACGGCGATCTGGCGGCCGGTCTTCGCCTCGTAGGCCTTCAACGTCTCGTTCAGGCCCTTCGCGCTCGCGTCGTCGAGCAGGCGCGCCTCGTCCACGACGCGGCCCGACAGGTACGGCACTTCCAGCGCGCGGGCGAGCGGAGCCAGCGCGAGCAGGGTGGCGGCGAGGAGGGCGCGGGTCATTCGGCGCCGCCCTCGAGGGGCTCGTCGGCGAGCTGGCCGCCGCCCTTGCCCGTCAGGCCGGCGGCGCGCAGGACCGCGGCCGTCCTCTCGACGGCGGCGACCAGGCCGTCGGCCGGGCGTCCGGCCGCGGCCGCGGCGGTCAGCGCGTCCACCACGCTCCGCCACGCCTCGGGCTTCACCCTGGCGCGCACGGCGTCGTCGGCCAGCACGACGACGCGGCGCTCGAGCAGGCTCGCGAACACCAGCACGCCGTCGCGCGCGGCGGTCGCGGCGACGCCGCGGTCGTAGAAGACCTCCTTGGCCCGCCGCTGGACCGCGTCCTCCATGCGCTGCGCGCCCAGGAAGAAGCGCTTCACCGGCCGGACCCAGCGGCCGACGGCCGCGCCGACGATGCCGGCGGCGGCGATCGCGGTCATCAGCGCGGGCAGCGGCGTCCACGACGGATGCCGCAGGTCGCCGAGCAGGATCGCCGCGCAGGCGATCGCCGCGCCGCTGGCGGCGCCGGCCCAGACGGTCTCCGGATACGGGCTGCTCTGGCGGTACAGGCAGGGCACGATCTCGGCGGAGAGGCCCTTCTCGGCGGCGCTCACGGCCGCCCGCACGCGCTCGCGTTCCTCGGGGGTCAGCATCGGTCAAGGATGGCTCTTCTCCCGCGCGGCGTCAATCCCCGGCGGGGCCCCGGGACTGGTACAATCGCCCCATGGCCGCCATCCTCGAAGCCAAGGACCTGGTGAAGCGCTACCCCGGCGCGACCGTCAACGCGGTCGACGGGTTGTCGCTGAAAGTCCCGCAGGGGCTTTGCTTCGGCCTGCTCGGCCCCAACGGCGCGGGCAAGACCACCACGGTCGAGATGATGGAAGGCATCACCGCTCCGGATTCCGGCGTCGTCCTTTATAAGGGCCTCCCGATCGGCGCCGACTTCCGCGAGCGCTCCGGCATCCAGTTCCAGGAGACCGCCCTTCAGGAGAAGCTGACGGTGCGCGAGCTGCTGACGCTGTTCGGCAGCCTGTACCCGCGCACGGCGTCCATCCCGGAGCTGGTCGAGCTGTGCGGCCTGTCCGAGTTCCTGGACCGCGACGCGCGCAACCTCTCCGGCGGCCAGCGCCAGCGCGTCCTGCTGGCCATCGCCTTGGTCAACGACCCCGACATCGTCTTCCTCGACGAGCCGACCACCGGCTTGGACCCGCAGGCGCGGCGCAACTTCTGGGAGCTGGTGCGCCTGATCAAGACGCGCGGCAAGACGGTCCTGCTGACCACGCATTACATGGAGGAGGCCTACGAGCTGTGCGACGAGGTCGCCATCATGGACCGCGGCCAGGTCATCGCGCAGGGCGAGCCCGACCATCTGCTGAAGAAGTACTTCGACGGGGTCACCATCGAGCTGCCCAAGGCCGACTACCGCCCGGTCGCCACCGCCGCGGCCAAGGTCGTCGAGCGCGAGGACATGGTCGAGCTGATGACCGCCGAGCCCGAGGGCGTGCTGGCGGCGCTCTTGGCCGCGGGCGCCAGCCTGCGCCACGTCGTCGTGCGGCCGCGCACGCTCGAGGACCTTTTCCTGGAGCTGACCGGCCGGGAGCTGCGCGAATGATCTCCGCGCGGAGGTTCTGGGCCGTCTTCGTCGCGCGCAGCAAGGAGTTCCTGCGCGACCGCGGCGCGCTGGGCTGGAACCTGGCCTTCCCCCTGCTCGTCGTGTTCGGCATGTCCTTCGCGTTCTCGGGCGCCAACCAGGAGGTCTTCAAGATCGGCGTGCTCGGCGAGGCCGCGGCCCTGCCCGCCGGCCTGGCCGCGACCAAGTACCTGAAGTTCGTGCCGTTCGACGACGAGGCCGCCGCCCGGCAGCGCCTGCGCCACCACCAGATCGACTTGTTGGTCAAGCCGGGCCGTCCCGTCTCCTATTGGCTCAACGAGTCGTCGCCGAAGGGCTACCTGGTCGAGCGCATCCTGCTGGGCACCGACGCCGCGGTCCCGCCGCCGGTCCGCGCCACCGTCGACGGCCGCGAGATCCGCTACGTGGACTGGCTGGTGTCGGGACTGCTCGCGATGAACATGATGTTCTCGGCGCTGTTCGGCGTCGGCTACGCGATCGTGCGCTACCGCAAGAACGGCGTGCTCAAGCGCCTGAAGGCGACGCCGCTGAAGGCCGTCGAGTTCCTGGCGGCGCAGATCGCCTCGCGCATGGTGCTGATCCTCGCCGTGTTCGCGATCGTCTACCACGGCTCCGACTTCTTCCTGCACTACCAGCGCCAGGGCTCGCTCGCGGCGCTGTACGCGGTCTTCACCGTGGGCTCGATGTGCCTGGTCTCGCTCGGCCTGGTCATCGCGGCGCGCTCGACCAGCGAGGAGCTGGCCGGCGGACTGCTGAACCTGCTCTCCTGGCCGATGATGTTCCTGTCCGGCGTCTGGTTCAGCCTGGAGGGCGCGCCGCCCGCCCTGCGCTGGGCCGCCGACGCGCTGCCGCTGACCCACGTGATCGACGCGTCGCGCGCCGTGATGGTGGACGGCGCCACGCTCGCGCAGGTCTCCCCGCACCTGACCTTCCTCGTCGCGATGACCGTCGCCCTGCTGGCGGTCGGCGCGTGGGCGTTCCGCTGGGAGTAGGCTACTCGAGCGGAGTCGGGGCCCGGCGCTCGGCCGCGCGCAGACGCGCGGTGTGGACCTCTTCCTCGACGGCGCCCAAGGCCGCGGCCTCGTCCCGCGCGGCGGCCGTGCGGCGCGCGCCCAGCCACGGCAGCCAGCCCGCGCCGCGGCTGCGGGCCTCGGCGTCCAGGCGCGCGGCCTCCAGCGCGGCGGCGATGGTCGCCAGCGCCTCGTCGCGGCCCTGCGGCGCGGCGGCGGGCTTCAGCGCTAAGAAGCGCTCGTCGAGCGCCGCGCGCAGGCCGAAGCGCTGCGCGGCCGGGGCGCCGTCCGCGTCCTCGCCGACCGGCAGCTCGGTGAAGGCGGCGCGCGCCTTCTCGCGCGGCTCGCGCGACGAGTACGGGATCAGCGCGTAGTCCACGCGGTGCTCGCCGAGCGTGCGGCCGCACACCTCGTCGCCGTGGGACACGCACAGGTCGCGCGCCTCCAATAGATCGAGCAGGAGTCCGGGCTCGCGCTCGTCGGCGCTGACGCCCAGGTCGCCCAGCGCCACGAACGGCCGCGTCGAGGACTCGGCGCGCACGAACTCGGCCAGCCGGAACATCTGCCCGAGCCGCCGCGCCTGCGCGGGCCCGTCGCCGGGCGTGAGCCGCGCCGAGTAGGCGTCGAACTCCCCGCCGTCGGCCTTCAGGCGCGCGCGCAGGACGCCGCCGCCGAAGCCCAGGTCCCGCGAGGAGCGCTCGACGAGCGGGAGGCGGCTCGTCACCGCCAGCCCCAGCGCCGCGTCGGCCGCGCGCGTGCCGTGGCCGGACGCCTCGGCGAGGGCCTCCACGTCCTCGGGCCGCCAAAGCTGCTGGAACGCCGCGAGGTCCGCCTTCTCGGCCTTCAATCCCGCGACCAGCGCCTCGCGCCGCGACGGCCAGCCCTGCAGCACGCGCCGCGGGCCCGCCACGTTCAGCGTGAGGACGACCAAGGTCAGCGCGGCGGCCTTCATCCCGCGATCCTCCCTCCGAAGCCGAGGAACGCGCCGAGCAGGCCCCAGCACGCCGCGTTGATCAGGAACACCATCCAGCCGCCGGTGACCACGCCTTTCGCCATCTCGGGCCGCCCCTTCGCGCGCAGCCGCCGCGCGATCGGCACCAGCCACGCCCACTGAGCGATCCCGATCCCGAACACCATGAGCCCGTGCAGGTTGGAGAGCGCGGCGACGACGCCGTAGAACGAGACCCGCTGGAGGGGATACGCGACCATCCAGAGCACCGCCGAGATCAGCCACGGTCCGAACACGGCGGCGGCGAAGGCCAGGCCGACGCCTTTCCAGTACGAGGACTTCGGTTCGAGGGCGGGCGCGTCGGTCATCGGGCGGCCTCCGCGAGCTCCTCGCGGCGGAGCCCGTCCAGGATCTTCTCTTTACCGTCGCGGTAGAACAGGTTGTAGGTGTCGAAGGGGATGATGCGGCCGTCGGGGTGGGCGATGTGGACGCAGGACTTCTTCACCGAGCGCACGTCGAAGTTGTGCGCGTCGAGGAACTGCATGATGATGACGCGGAAGACCGAGTCGTAGCCGACGTTGGCGGGGGCGGCGGCCATGGGCAGGCAGCACAGCAGGCTCTTGAGCGAGAGCGCGGCGCCCTCGGGCGAGTGGTTGGTGGAGAACAGCTTGACCATCTTCTCGCGGATGGCGGGGTCGCGCTCGAAGACGATGGTGTTGCGCGCGCCTTCGAGCAGGACCTTGGGGTCCACCAGGCCGGTGAGGGGGACGGTCCCGGCCGGGGTCTTCAGCGCGTAGGCCATCGCGATGCAGTCCGGATGGCAGGGCACGGGGATGATGTCCTCGGGGCGGA
>JACQBB010000072.1 GCA_016194625.1 Elusimicrobiota bacterium
AGGCCTGCTGCGCTGGGACCGCTTCACGGGGCACGAGGCGCGAGCGCTGTCCCGAACGCTGGCCGCGTGGTCCCGCTCCGCCCCGCATCCGATCCCGTTCTGGCTCTCCACCGACCACGAGGGCGGCGCGACCTTCACCCAGCGCCGCTACGGCCTGGCCCCGTTCCCCGGCAACATGGCGCTGGGCGCGGCCGACTCCGCCGACCTGGCGCGCCGGGACGCCGAGGAGACCGCGCGCGAGCTGCGCGCGCTCGGCATCACGGTCACCTTCGCGCCCGCGCTCGATGTCAACAGCGACCCGCTGAACCCGATCATCGGCCTGCGCTCGTTCGGCCAGGACCCCGCGCGCGTCGCGCGCCTGGGCGCGGCGGCGGTGCGCGGCTACCGCGCCGGCGGCGTGCTCGCCGCGGTGAAGCACTTCCCCGGCCACGGCGACACGGAGCAGGACTCGCACCTGGGCCTGCCGCACAACGACAAGAGCCTGGCCGACCTCGAGAAGACCGAGCTGGTCCCGTTCCGCGCCGCGCTGAAGGCCGGCGCCGAGGCGGTGATGCCCGCGCACATGGTCTTCCCCGCGCTGGGGACCGAGCCGGGCCGGCCGGTGACGCTGTCCAGCGCCGCGCTCGACGGCTTCCTGCGCGGGACGCTCGGCTTCCGCGGCCTGGTGTTCTCCGACAGCCTGGACATGGGCGCGATCGCGGGCGTGTACGGCTCGTCGGAGGCGGCGGTGCTGTCCCTGCTCGCCGGAAACGACGTGCTCCTGCTCGGCAAGGGCGACTTCCCGGCGGCGTACGCCGCGGTGCTGGACGCGGCGAGGTCCGGCCGCGTGCCGCGCGCGCGCTTGGAAGCGTCGGTCGCGCGCGTCTTGGACGCCAAGCGCCGCCTCGGCCTGTTCGACGGCCGCCCCGTCGCGCCGGGGCTCGCGGACGCCGGCCTCGCGCGCGGCCGCGCGCTCGCCAAAGCGACCGCCGAGGCCGCGGTCACGATGGTCCGCAACGACGGGCTGCTCCCCCTGCGCCTGAAGCCCGAGCAGGAGCTCGCGCTCGTCGTCGTGCGCTCGACGCGCTACGCCGACGAGGCCGCGCGCTTCGCCGCCGCCGTGGCGCGCCGCCACCCGAGGACGGTCTTCGTGGACATCCCCGCGGTCGCGCCGTCCGCGGCCGCCGTCGAGGACGCGGTCGCCCAGGCGCGCGGCGCCGCGGCGGTCGTCGTCGGCACCTGGCAGTACGGCGGCCCCACGCCGGAGAGCCAGGCCGAGCTGGTGCGGCGGCTGGTCGCGGGGCCCGCTCCCGTCGCGGCCGTCAGCCTGATGAACCCGTACGACCTGTCGGTGTCCTCGCGCGCGGGCGCCGCGCTGGCGGCCTACGGCATGACGGACTCCTCGCTCGACGCCGCCGCCGCGCTGCTGTTCGGGGAGATCCCCGCGCGCGGCCGCCTGCCCGTCGCGGTCCCCGGCCTTCCGCTCCCGCGCCGCTAGCGGGGACGTTCCGAGCGGGAGAGGCCCCACAGGAACGCGGCCGCGGCCAGCGCGCCGAACGCGGCGATCCAGTTCCACGAGGCGGGCAGGTAGCCGAGCTCCGACAGCGCGAGCAGGCCCAGGTCGAGGACGGAGGCCGCGGCGAACGCGCCGAACGCGGCCTCGTCGCCGCCGCTGCGCGTGGTCAGGCCGATCAGGAACACCGCGGCCAGCGGGCCCGCGCACGCGGCTCCGGACTTCGTCGCCAGCGACAGCGCGCCGGGCGAGACGGCGAACAGCGCGGCCAGCGCCGCGGAGGCCGCCGCGAGCACGGCCGCCGCGAAGCGCGCCAGCCCCAGCTCGGAGGCCTTCGACAGCGGCGGCCGGGCGAACGGGCGGCGCAGGTCGGCCACGAACGCCGCCGACATCGACGCCAGCGGCGCGTCCACCGAGGCCATCACGATGGCGGTCAGCACCAGGCCGCGCATCACGCGCGGCATCGCCGTGACCGCGAAGTGCGCGAACACGCGCTCGGTGCGGTCGGGCAGGGCCATGCCGGGATTCTGCTTGTAGTACACGAACAGCAAGGTGCCGACGGACAGGTAGGTCAGCAGGACCGCCAGGGAGCCCGCCAGCGAGAACAGCACCGCCGCGCGCGCCGCGCCCGCGTCCTTCGTCGCCAGGAACTTCTGGGTCTGCTCGTGGTCGCCGCCGAAGGCCGACGCCGCCCCGACGAAGCCGGTGACCAGCGCGGCCCAGAACACCGGCGGGTCGCCGAACAGGCGGGCCAGGAAGCCGGGCGTCCACGGCGCGACGCCGAAGTCCAGCAGGCGCAGCTTGTCGGCCGCCAGCGACAGGCTCCACACGCCGCCCAGGCCGCCGTCCACGCGCCGCAGCAGGAACGCGATGCTCAGCAGGCCCACGACGAGCACGACCGCCGCCTGGAAGGCTCCCGTCCACACGGCCGACGCCGCGCCGCCGCGAGCCAGGCCCGTCAGCGCGACGGCCGTGACCAGCGCCAGCGTCGGCCACGGCCCCCAGCCGAGCAGGGCGCCCGCGGCCACGCACGCGGCCAGCAGGCGCACCGACG
>JACQBB010000068.1 GCA_016194625.1 Elusimicrobiota bacterium
AGCAGGACGCGGCCCTGCTCGATCAAGGGGTCGCCGGGACGCAGGCGCGACGCGCGCCCCAGCACCTCGCGGGCCTTCGCGCGCTCGTTCTGGCGGTCGAGCAGCATCGCGACGTCGTAGTAGGCCTGCAGGTTGCGCGGGTTGGCGTGCAGGGCCTGCCGGAGCTCGTGCATCGCCTCGTCGTAGCGTCCGCGCTCGACGAGCGACTCCGCCAGGTCCAGGCGCACGCCGACCAGCTCCGGATGCTCCTCCAGGGTCGCGCGCAGGCCCTTGTCGTCGGGGTCGTAGCCCTGGGCGCGCCAGCGCTCGCAGGCGTTCTCGGGGTCGTCGGGGTCCAGCTCGACGGCGAGCAGGGCCTCCTTGGCGCGCCGCTCGGGGTCGGCCTTCGCGCCGCGGCGCAGGGCCATCGCCATCGCGCGGTGCGACGCGCCCAGGTCGGCGGACAGGCGCAGGGACATCGCCGCGTACTCGTAGGCCATGTCGTAGAGGTTCTGGAACTCGGTGCGCCGCGTCTCGCGGCGGAAGCCGAGGCAGCCGTTCTCGCGCCTCAGGCCCCATGCGGCGTAGGTCTGCGACAGCTCGGCGTAGGCGGGCGCGTGGTCGGGCGCGGCCTCGACGGCCTCGCGCAGGAGCGGCACGCCCTCCTCGAAGTTCGAGACGTCGTTCAGCAGGCGCTGCTCGCGCCCGCGGCGCACGAGCTCGACGATCGCGGGGTCCGCCCCCGCGGCCGCCGGCGTCCGGTCCTTCGTTTCGGTGGCGTCGTCCATGGCTTCATTCCGAAAGGAGGATGTTCAGCGCCTCCTCGACCGTCGTGTCCCCCGCGGCGACGGCGGCGAGCGCCGCCTGCCGCAGGCTCGTCATGCCTTCCTTCTCCGCCTGCGCCGCGACCTTGTCGACGCCGGCCTCCTCCAGGATCAGATGCCGCATCTCCGGCGTGCGGATCTCCATGACCTCGAACAGCGGCATGCGCCCCGCGTAGCCCGTGCGGCTGCAGTTCGCGCAGCCCTTGCCGATGCAGGCTTTCGACAGGCGCGGCCGCTCCGCCTCGCCGACGAGCCGGACCATCTCCTCGTCGGCGGGGGCGGGCGTCCGGCAGTGGCGGCAGATGCGCCGGACCAGGCGCTGGGCGACGAGCAGCTTCACGGCGTCGGCGACCAGGTACGGGGCCAGCCCCATGTGGGTCAGGCGCATCACGGCCGCGGGCGCGCTGTTGGTGTGCAGGGTGGACATCACCAAGTGGCCGGTGATCGCGGCCTTCACCGCGATCTCGGCGGTCTCCAGGTCGCGGATCTCGCCGACCAGCATGATGTCGGGGTCCTGGCGGAGGAACGAGCGCAGGATGGCCTCGAAGGTCACGCCGATGTGGGCCTTCACCGGGACCTGCGTGATGCCGTTGAGCTCGTACTCGACGGGGTCCTCGGCGGTCACGATGTTCACGTCGGACTTGTTGAGCTGGCGCAGCATCGTGTACAGCGTCGTGCTCTTGCCGGAGCCCGTCGGTCCGGTGACCAGCAGCAGGCCGTGCGGCGACTGCAGGGCCTTGCGCACGACCTCCAGGTCGCGCGGCGACAGCTGCAGCTCCTCCAGCTTCTCCTTCAGCTTCGCGCCGCCCAGGATGCGCAGGACGATCTTCTCGCCGTACAGCGACGGGATGGTGCTGACGCGGAACTCGATCTTCTTCCCTTTGATGACCGCGCGGATCTGCCCGTCCTGGGGACGGCGGCGCTCGGTGATCGTCAGGTTCGACATGATCTTGATGCGCGCGGCGACCTGCGCGTTCAGCGCGATCGGCAGGCGGCACAGCTGCTGGAGCGCGCCGTCCACGCGCACGCGGACCAGGATCGCCTTCTCCTGCGGCTCGATGTGCACGTCGCTGGCGCCCATCTCGACGGCGCGCACGAAGATGCGGTTGATGCGGTTGACCAGCGGCGAGTCGTTGGCCAGCACGTCCAGGCCGGCCACGTCCTCCTCGCGGTCCTTCTTCTGCTCCTCGATGAGCAGGTCGTCGCCGTCGGCGGGGAGCTCCTCGGCCTCGGGCGGCGGCGGCTCCTCGAAGGCGGGCTCCGGCTCCGGGGCCAGCGTGGCCGGGCGCTCGATCGTCATCTCGGCCTCGCCGGCGGCGAGCTCGGCCGGCGCGGAGGGCTCGGCCAGCTCGGCGGGCTCGGGCGGCGGCGGCTCGTCGGGCGCGAACACGGCCACCGGCACGCGGCCCTCCAGCACGCGCGCGATCTCGGCCAGCAGGTCGGAGTTGGCGATCGGCTTCTCGAGGAACTTGGTCACGTCCAGGTCGATGCCGCGCAGGGCGCCCCGGTGCGGGGTCCCGGTGAGCAGGATGATCGGCATCTTGCGGGTCTCGTCCGAGCGCCGCAGCTCCTGGATCATCTCGTAGCCGTTCATCTTCGGCATCTCGAAGTCGAGGAGCACGAGGTCGTGGGGCTTCCCGCGCGCGGCCTTCAGGCCGTCGGCGCCGTTGCCGGCCTCGGTGACGACGAAGCCGTTGGTGGTCAGCAGGTAGCGCAGGACGCGGCGATAGTCGTTGTCGTCCTCCACCACCAGCACGCGCGAGCGCCGGGTGGGACGGACCGGCTCGGGCGCCGGGGCGGAGTCGGTCGGGGCCTCGGGCTCGGGCAGGGGGCCGGGCGTGCCGACCAGCACCGCGCCGTTCGACGGCACGGCGGCGGGCGGAGCGGCCACGGCGACGGCCGCGGCCTCCGCGGCGGGCGCGGCGGGCGCGGACGGGGCCTCGCCGTCGCCCACCGGCGGGAGCGTCGGGGGCGCGGCGGGCAACGGCGGCTCGGCCGCGGGCGGAGGACCCAGGAGAGCGTCCAGGTCCGCGAGCAGTTGATTCGGGTCCGAACGACTCTCGGAGGACATGGCGGTGAAGGCCTCCTTCACCTGTAATATTCGCAACAGTCCGGCCCGTGTCATATTTGTAAGAGTATAGCCCCGCGCGGAGGGCCGTCAAGACCTGGGTCCGGGGTGGGTCCGCGCTAACGCGCGGCGCGCATGCGGCGGCGCATCAGGCAGTCGTCGGAGACGACCAGGAGGCCGGCTTTCCGGGCCATGGCCTCGCCTTCGGGGTGGGTGACGCCGTCCTGGAGCCAGACGGCCTTGGCGCCCTTGCCGATGGCCTCGACGATGGGCGTCAGGGCCTCCTCGGGGCGGCGGAAGACGACCACGCAGTCCACGGGGAAGGGGATGTCGGAGACGCTGGGGTAGCAGTCCTGGTCCAGGAGCCGCTTGTGGCCCGGGTTCACGGGCACGATGCGGTAGCCCTCCCCCATCATGTACGCCGAGACGTAGTGGGACGGGCGCGCGGGGTTCGGGGAACAGCCCACCACCGCGAAGGTCTTGAGCGCCAGGATCCGGCGGACGCTCTCGTCCGGGGAGTCGCCCGCCGGGAGCCGGCAGGCGGGGCCGTCGCTCACGGCCTTACGCCGCCTCCACGCCGACGTGCGCCTCGTCCTCTTCGATCTCGACGTGCG
>JACQBB010000118.1 GCA_016194625.1 Elusimicrobiota bacterium
GAGCATGGGAGACCGCGCGGCCGCCGACGAAGGTGTGGAGGACGCGGCCCTTCAGGCGGCGCCCGACGTAGGGGGAGTTGCGGCTCTTCGAGGCGAACGGCGCCTCCGGCGTCCAGGACGCGTCGGGGTCCACGACGACGACGTCGGCGTCGGCGCCCGGCGCGAGCGTGCCCTTGGCCTTGAGCCCGAGCAGGGCGGCGGGCGCCGCGGACATGCGGCGCACCAGCTCGCGGCGGCTCACGGCCTTCGTGTGGTACAGGGCGGTCAGCGCGACCGAGAGCGAGGTCTCCAGGCCGATCACGCCGAACGGCGCGGTGTCGAAGCCCAGAGACTTGGCCGCGCAGCCGTGCGGCGCGTGGTCGGTGGCGATCGCGTCGATGGTGCCGTCGGCGATGGCCTCCACGAGCGCCTCGCGGTCGGATCTCTCGCGCAGCGGCGGATTCATCTTCCAGTCGGCGTCGTAGCCGGGGATCATGTCGTCGGAGAGGGCGAAATGGTGCGGGCACGCTTCGGCGGTGACCGGAATCCCGCGCCGCTTCGCGTCGCGGACCAGCGCGATGGACGCCCGCGCCGAGACGTGCGCCAGGTGCACGCGCGCGCCGGTCATCTCGGACAGGGCGATGTCGCGCGCGACCTGGACGGACTCGGCCGCCCACGGCGCGCCCTTCAGGCCTTTGCGCAGGGCCTCGGCGCCCTCGTGCGCGCAGGCGCCGGCGGACAGCGTCAGGTCCTCGCAGTGGTCGATGACGAGCAGGCCCAGGTCGTTCGCGTATTCCAGCGCGCGGCGGAACAGGCCCGCGTTCATCACCGGGCGGCCGTCGTCGGACAGCGCGGCGGCGCCGGCGTGGCGCAGGCGCGCGAACTCGGTCAGGCGCTCGCCCTTCTGGCCGACGGTGACGGCGCCGGCGAACAGCACGTTGACCTTGGCGTCCACGCGCGCCTTGGAGCGCAGGAACTCGAGCTGGGAGGGGGTGTCGGCCACGGGCTCGGTGTTGGCCATCGCGAGCACGGTGGTCACGCCGCCGCGCGCGGCGGCGGCGGTGCCGGTGGCGATGGTCTCGTCGCCCTCGCGGCCGGGCTCGCGCAGGTGCACGTGCATGTCCACCAGGCCGGGGATCACCCACTTGCCCTTCGCGTCCACGCGCGCCGCGTCCTTGAGCCCCGGTTTCTTGGCCAGGCCCGCGGCGACCTCGCGGACCTCGCCGTCGACGATGAGCACGTCGCGCACGGCCTCGACCTTGCGCGCGGGGTCGATCACCAGGCCGCCGACGATCAAGGTCCGTTCAGCCACGCAGTCGCCCCTGGTCGCACAGCGCCAGCGCCGCCATGCGCACGAACACGCCGTTGGAGACCTGGTCGAGGATGACCGAGCGCGGGCCGTCGGCGACCTCGGAGGCGATCTCGACCCCGCGGTTCATCGGGCCCGGGTGCAGGACCAGCGCGTCGGGCTTCATCAGCATCGCGCGCGCGGGCGTCAGCTGGTAGACCAGCGCGTAGTCGGCCATCGAGGGCACGAAGCCCTGCTCCATGCGCTCCAGCTGCAGGCGCAGGACGTTGACCGCGTCGGCTCCTTTCAGCGCCTTCTCGACGTCGTGCTCGACGACGGCGCCCAGCTCGGCGAACGCGTCGGGGACCAGCGGCGTCGGCCCGCAGAAGACCACCTTCGCGCCGAGCTTCTTCAGCGCGAACAGGTTCGAGCGCGCGACGCGGCTGTGGCGGACGTCGCCCAGGATGACGATCCGGCGGCCCTTGAAGCCGCCCCAGCGCTCGCGCAGGGTGAGCAGGTCGAGCAGGCCCTGCGTGGGGTGCTCGTGCCAGCCGTCGCCGGCGTTGACGACGGAGGCCTTCACGCGCGGGGCCAGGTCCTCGAGCACTCCCGAGCGGTCGTGGCGCACGACGAAGTGCGTGGCGCCGACGGCCTGCAGGTTCAGCATCGTGTCGAGCAAAGTCTCGCCCTTCGCGAGCGAGGAGCCCGCGGCCGAGAAGCTCAGGCACTCGGCGCCCAGGCGCAGGGCGGCGGCCTCGAACGACGAGCGGGTGCGGGTGGAGGCCTCCGTGAACAGGAAGGCGACGGTGCGTCCGGCGAGGAGCTGCGGGGAGGGGGACCTCTTGAAAGACGCGGCCGCGTCGAGGATCGCCTCGATCTCTGCGGCGCTCAGCGTTTCCAGGCCGAGCAGGTCTTTGCGGCCCCAGTCTTTCGTCACTCGCGGTGTCGGCGTTCTCCCGCCTGAACGATTAGAGCAATTCCGCGCGGAGTCGTCAAAAGAATCGGCGCGCGTTTTGACCGCGCTCAATGGGCCTTCTTGGGTCCTTCGTCCCTGGACGGGAACGGGCGCCGCTGGTATGCTTATGAAAGGATGTTGCGGCGCGCGCTCGCGTCGTCGGCTCTCCTCGTCCTCGCCGCCGCGGCGGCGCGCGGCGCCGCGCGCGAGGTTCCCGTCGTCCCCGCCGAAGCCGCCGGCGCGCCCGTCTCCGCCGCGGCCGCCGCGGCGACCGTGCTGTCCGCGCCCGGCCTGGGCGTCCCGGCCGCCCCCGGCCTCTCGGCCGCGGCGCCGCTGGCCGCTCCGCTCGCCGCTCCCGCCGCGCTCCCCGCTCCCGCCGCCGCCGCCGACGGCCCCCTGCGCTACAACCCGGCCGTCCCGCCCGAGGCCGAGGTCGGCCGCGCGCCCGCGGAGAAGAACGACGCGCTGAAGCAGCTGCGCGGCTCGCTGAAGGCCCGCGGCGCGTACGACGCGATCATGCTCGCGGACCTCCTTTATTACACGGACCCGCTCACCGGCCTGCCCAACCGCGCGTACTTCGTCGAGCGCGGCGCGGAGGCGCTCGCGGGCAAGCCCGAGCCGACCGTCGCCCTGCTCGACATGAACAACTTCGGCGTCGTCAACGTCGGCCTGGCCGAGGCGCACGGCGTCACCAAGGGCCGCGACCGCGCCGACGCGGTGCTCGCGGTCGCCGGCGCGGCGATGGGCGAGCTCTCGCACCGCCACGGCGTGAAGGTCGTGCGCCTGGGCGGCGAGGAGTTCGTCGTGCTCGGCTCGAAGGCGGACGTGCTCTCCTTCACCGCCGAGGCGAAGGCGATGATGCCGCCCGAGAAGCTGCTCGCCGCCGCCGGCATCGCCGCCGCGGAGCGCGCGGCGATCGCGCGCGCGGCGGAGCGCGTCGGCCGCGCCGGCCAGCCGGTCGGCGACTTCACCTACGGCGTCGCGTCCGCGCTCGGCCGCGCGCCCGTCGACGCGCTGAAGGCCGCCGACGAGGCGCTGAACGCCGCCAAGGAGGTCCCCGGAGGCCGCGGCTCGGTGCGCGTCGCCTCCGACGACGGCGGGCACGCCGAGTGGGTCCCGCCCGCGCGCGACGGCGCCGCCCCGGAGCTGCCGCCCGCCCGTCCCCGCCCCGACACCGCGCGCTCGCTGACCGAGCTGGAGTCGCGCCTCGACGCGCAGGAGCGGACCTTCTTCCGCGAGGCGGCGTTCCGCGACCCGCTGACGCTCGCGCGCAGCTACGATTACGTGGGCCTGCAGGCCGCCGAGTGGGACCGCGCGTACGCCGGCGGCGGCAAGGCGTCCCTGCTCTCCGCGCGCAACCTCAAGCAGATCAACGACCTGCTCGGGCACGACGCGGGCGACCGCTACCTGCGCCGCCTCGGCGTGGTCATCCGCCGCGAGCTGGTCCGCGCGCGCCGCGCCGGCCTGGACGTGCGCGAGCCCGTGCGCGTGGCGTCGAAGGAGTTCCTGCTCGTCGGCCGCGACGCCGACCAGGCCGCCGAGCGCGTGCGCCGCGCGGTGGCCAAGGACATCGAGGCCGGGCGCATGCTCAGCCGCGACGAGGTCGCGCGCCTCCGGCGCGAGGTCCGGGAGCGCGGGCTGGTGCCCGCGGGCCGGGAGAACTACATCGGCACCCTGCGCGTGGTGGACGAGCGCCTGGACGACGGCGCCGGCCGCGCGGACTCGCGCGGGGCCCTGGACCGCGCGTTCGAGCGCCTCGAGGACGCGAAGCGCGCCGAGGACGCGGCCGGCCCGCGTTGAGGTCCCCGGGCTCAGCGCCCGGGCACGACGACGAGGTCCTGCCGCACGGAGTCCGCCGAGTTCGGGAACTTCAGCGGGACCGGCTCGTAATCCCGCGCGGTCGCGGTCTCGGCCGCCAGTCGCCGGTCCGCGGCCGCGCGCTCGCGGTACGGCGGGTCGGATTCGTCGAGCTGTCCGGCGCGATACCCGCCGGCCGACGCCGACAACAGCAGGCCGTCGAGAGAGCGGGGGATCTGGATCGCGTAGCGGCCGGCGCGGTCGGTGCGCGCGTACATCCCGGTCGGTCCCGAATCGAGCGACAACGAGACCGTCGCGCGCTCGACGGCGCAGCCGGTGAAGAGGTCGTAGACGACCCCGTACACGGCCCTCAGCGACGGGTCGGCCGGCGGCTCC
>JACQBB010000119.1 GCA_016194625.1 Elusimicrobiota bacterium
AGGATCCTCATGCGATGATCTTCTCGATGGGCAGGACCAGGATGGACGAGGCGCCCACGGCCTTCAGCTTCTCCATCGTGTCCCAGAACACGTCCTCGCGCGACACCGCGTGGATCGCGATGCGCTCGCCGGAGACGCCCAGCGGCATGATGGACGGCTCCTCCATGCCGGGGATGATCGCCTGGATCTTGGGCAGGGCCGACTTGGGCGCGTTCATCATGATGTACTTGGAGCGCGCGGCGGCGCGCACGCCGTCGATGCGGATCAGCGCCTTGCGCCGCGCCTCGGCGACGGCCGCGGACACCGGCTTGCGCGTGCCGATCAGCACCGCCTGGCTCTCGAACACCGTCTGCACCTCGCGCAGGCCGTTGGAGTGGAGCGTGGAGCCGGTGGAGACCAGGTCGCACACGGCGTCGGCGATGTGCAGCGACGGGGCGATCTCGACCGAGCCGTTGAGTTGGACGACGTCGGCGCGCACGCCGGCGTCCTTCAGGAACGCGCCGAGCAGGCCGGGGTAGGAGCTCGCGACGCGCTTGCCGTCGAGGGACTTCGGACCTTGGTAGGGAGCGTCGGCGGGGACTGCCAGCGACAGGCGGCAGCGGCCGAAGCCCAGCTCGCGCACGGTCTCGACCTCGGAGTCGCCGGGCGCGCCGGACAGGCGGCGCTCCTCCAGCACGTTCTGGCCGACGATGCCCATCTCGCAGATGCCCGAGGCCACGTACTCGGGGATGTCGTCGTCGCGGACCATCATCAGGTCCACGGGGAAGTCCGCGCAGCGCAGGATCAGCTTCTCCTTCCACTTCGCGGCCTCGAAGGTCAGCCCGCACTGCGACAGCAGGGCCATCGACTTCTCGTTGAGGCGGCCGGACTTCTGCACGGCGACGGCGAGGCGGTCCTTCTCTTTAACGACCACGGGTCCCTCCTGAAAGCTTGTCGAGGACGCGGCGGTAGCCGCCGTCGCGTCCGTAGGTCAGGCAGCGCGCCACGCGGGTCACGGTCGCGGTGCTGATGCCGGTCTTCTCCGCGATCTCGCGGTACGGCAGGCCGCGGTCGAGCAGGCGGGCCACCTTCCAGCGCCCGGCCAGCGCGTCGAGCTCGGCGGGGGTGCACAGGTCGGCGAAGAAGGCGGCGGCGTCGGCGGGCGACTTCAGCGCCAGCACCGCCTCGCACAGGGCGCGGCGGTCGGCCGCGGCGTCTTCGTGTTTTAACATGCTAACACATTAGCATGATGAAACGCGCCCGTCAAGGGCCTACAGCTCGAGGGCGGCCGAGAGGTCCAGCCAGCGCTCGCGCCGGGCGAAGAACTGCCCGAACGCCGAATGGCCGTCGTACCAGCCGGCGCCGACGCGCATCGCGCGCGACGGGGACTCCTTGAACCCGAACTTCACGCCGACGACCAGGTGCGAGTCCGCGTTCCAGGCCGCGCGCTCGCGCCACTGCAGGTCCTCGGCCAGGAACAGTCGCGTGGGGACCTCCTTCGACCAGCGCAGGTCTTCAGAGGTCAGCTCGAGGCCGGCCTGCGCGGACCAGCGCGCGGGAGAAGGGACGGTGTGGAGCAGGTAGCGCGCGCCGCCGTACAGGCGCAGGACGGGCAGGGGGTCGATCGCGGCCTGGGCCTGCAGGCCCTCGGTCGAGAAGCGGTAGCCCGTCGAGCCGGTGCGTCGGATCCAGTCGTCGCCGAGGTGGGAGCTCTCGTGGAACAGAGTCCCCTTGAACGAGACGTCGCCGCGGCGCGCCGTCAGCGGGAGGCCGGCGTAGAAATCGACGGTCTGGAACTCGTTGATGCCGCCGCCGAGAGTGAAGCGCGAGAAGGCCATCCCCTCCAGGTCGGTCTCCCACAGCCAGTCCTGCATGTCCCCGGCGCGGCCGCGCATCAGGCCCCAGGCGTGTCCCAGTCCGATGTCGGACTCGTCGCGGCCCTCGAAGCGATGGTAGGACGCGGACAGCTGGATGCGGCGCGGATCGGCGGTCAGGACCGGGAATATCTCGTTGGGCCGCGGGAACAGGTCCACCGAGGCCGCGGCCGGGGGCGCCAGCGCGGCCGCGAGCAGCAGCGCCGCGGCGCCGCTACTTCGCAAGCTCGGCGGCGACGACGGCCTCGACCTCGGCCAGGTCCTTCTCGCCGAACCAGCGCTTCACGACCGAGCCGTCCCGGCCGATCAGGTAGGCGGTCGGCAGGCCCGGCACGAGCCAGCCCTTCGGCGCGCGCTCGCCGCCGTTGAGCGCGAGCGGGTAGCTGATCGGCTGCTTCTTCATGAACTTGTTCACGGCCTTCGCGCCTTCCTCGTCCATCGAGACGCCGAGGAGGACGAAGCCCTTGCCCTTCAGGCGGTCGTACAGCGAGACCAGGCCGGGGATCTCCTCGCGGCACGGGTCGCACCAGGTCGCCCAGAAGTCCACCAGCACGACCTGGCCCTTGTAGGCGGCGAGGTCCGCGGTCTTGCCGTCCAACCCCGGGACCTTCAGCTCGGCGGCGGGCTCGGGCGCGGAGGCCGACGGCGCGTCGGAGCGCTTCGGCGCGGCGAGCAGGTACGCCGCCACGGCGCCGGCGGCGAGCGCGGCGACGAGCATCGCGGGGTTCTTCTTCTTGGGGGTGGTCATGGTCACATGGTGAACGAGGAGAGGTTCTTGGGCAGGAAGCGGATCAGCCAGGTCAGGCGGTCCGAGAAGATGAGGACTCCGATCGCGACGAGCAGCGCGCCCGAGAACACCTCGCCGGCGCGGATGTACTTCTTGAAGTGCCGGAAGAAGCGCAGGAAGCCGCCGACCGCGAAGCCGGTGACGACGAACGGCAGTCCCAGGCCCATCGAGTACACGAACAGCAGGCGCATGCCCTGGCCGACGGTCTCGCGCGTGGCGGCCAGCGCGAGGATGCCCGAGAGGATCGGGC
>JACQBB010000115.1 GCA_016194625.1 Elusimicrobiota bacterium
GAGGGCGGGCGGCGCCGTCCTGCTCCTGCTCAACGGCGAGCTGCGCGAGCCGCGCCTGGTGCGCTCCCTGGCGCGCCGCGCCGACGCGCTGGTCTGCGCCGACGGCGGCGCGCGCCACGCGAAGGCCCTGGGGCTGGTCCCCGACGTCGTCGTCGGCGACATGGACTCGCTGCCGAAGCCCCTGCCGCGCGCCTGGGGCCGCGTCGCCTTCCTCTGCGACTTCGACGAGGACCGCTCCGACCTGGACAAGGCGCTCGACTTCGCGGTCCAGGCCGGGGCGGGCAAGGTCTGGCTGGCCGGAGCGCTCGGCGGCGGCCTCGACCACGAGCTGGTCAACCTGGCCGCGCTGGAGGCCCGCCGCGCGGGCCCGGAGCTGGTCGTCGTCGGCGGCGGCGCCGCGCGCCTGCTCGGCCCCGGCCGCTACCCGCTGTCCCCGCGCCGCGGCGCGCGCTTCTCCCTGCTCGCCGCGCCGCGCGCGACGGTGACGCTGACGGGCGCGCGCTACCCGCTGCGGCGCTCGCCCCTCACCCGCGGCAGCCGCGGCCTGGGCAACCGCGCCGAGGGCAAGCCCGTCCTGACGGTGCACGCGGGCCGCGTCTGGCTCGCGGTTGACGCGCGCGACTTCCGGGGCTAAACTGGCGCGGATGCGCCGCCTCCTCGCCCCCCTCTCCGTCCTCCTCCTGTCGGCCGCGGACGCGTTCGCCCGCGCGGGCGGCGGCGGCGGCTACCACGGCTCCAGCGGCGGCTCCTACAGCGGCGGGTCCTACAGCGGGGGGAGCTCCTTCTCCGGGGGCTATTCCGGCTCCTACACGAACGGCGACGCGGGCTGGATCGTGAACTTCATGATCGCCCATCCGTTCATCACGCTCGTCGTCGTGGCGGCGGTCCTGTACGCGTACTCCCGGTCGAACGCCGACGCGCGCCCGCTCGTCCTTCCGGGCGACGAGGCCCCTCCGTCCTCCGCGCTCTCCGAGGAGTCCTCGTCCCGCCGCGCGGCCGCGCTGGCGAAGATCCGCGCGGCCGACCCGGCGTTCGACGAGGACGCCTTCCTGAAGCGCGCGGCCGCCGCGTTCGTCTCCATCCAGGACGCGTGGAGCCGCCAGGACATGGCGAAAGCCCGCGCGTTCGTCTCCGACGGCGTGTACGAGCGCTTCGCGCGGCAGATCGCGGAATATAAGGAACGCGGCGTGCGCAACCGCATGTCGGACGTCGAGGTGCTGAAGGCGCGGGCCCTCGGCTACCGGAGCGGACGCCACTACGACGCGGTGTTCGTCGCCTTCGACGCGGCGGCGACCGACGAGCTGGTCAAGCTGGGCACCGACGAGGTCGTCTCCGGCGGCCCGGACTCGTTCACCGAGGTGTGGACGTTCCTGCGCCGTCCCGGGGCGAAGACCGGCGCGGGTCCGGGGCTGATCGAGGGCCACTGCCCGAGCTGCGGGTCGCCGCTGCCGATCGCCGACGCGGCGCAGTGCGCGGCCTGCAAGGCGTGGGTGAACTCCGGCGAGCACGACTGGGTCCTCGTCGAGATCACGCAGGCGAGCGTGTGGGAGTTCCCCGACGCCGAACTCGGCGTGGACGGCTGGGACGCCGCGAGCGCCGCGGACCCCGGCCTCAGCCTCGAGGCGGTCGAAGACCGCACCTCGGTCGCGTTCTGGCGCTGGCTGGACGCGCGGCGCCGGGGCGACCCCGCGCCGCTGCGCGGCGTGTCCTCGGAGGAGTTCCTGAAGGACCTGGAGCTGGACGGCTCGTTCGAGCGCGACGCCGCCGTCGGCGCGGTGGAGACCATCGCCTTCGAGCGAGGCGGAGAGTGGGACCGCGCCCACGTGAAGGTCTCCTGGGAAGCCGACCTCTGGGAGCGCGTGCCGGGCGGCGAGCCGCGGTTCGACGCGCGCGAGCAGCGCGCCCACTATTTCGTTTTCCGGCGCAAGGCCGGCATCCAGTCCGACCCCAAGAAGGGCCTGCGCGCCGCGCGCTGTCCGGCGTGCGGCGCGCCGTCCGAGCAGCCGGACGCCGCCGCCTGCGCGTACTGCGGCCACCCCTATAACGACGGTTCGGTGTCCTGGGTGCTGGAGGGCATCGTGCCCTTCGGCGTCTGGCGGCGGCCCGGGTCCTGAGCTATACTCCCCGGATGAGGACACTCTACACGGCGCTCCTGGCGGCCCTGCTGGCCGGCTCGGCGTCCGCGAGCGAGCTCGGCATCATCAAGAAGCAGCGCGGCGCGGTCCGCCGCGGCGGAGCGACGGCCCAGCCGCACACCTCCCCGCGCGCGGCGGCGCCCTACGCCGCTCCCTCGGGCTCCGGCGGCGCGGGAGCGGCGGCGGGGACGGTCTCTTACGGGAGCGGCGTCTCCGCGTCGCCGTCGGCGGCGCCGGGCGCGATGACTTTCCGCAACGGCAAGCCGTTGGGGACCGGACGGACGCAGGGCGCGTCGGGCGCGCCCAAGCTCTTGCGCGCGGCCGGGAGCCCCTCCGCCGCGGCGTCCGCGGCGGCCGCGCCGGCGTCGGCGCCCCGCGGCTACACGGCGACCGCCGCCGGACCGGCGTCCACGACCGGCGGCGGATCGGGACGGATCGCGCCGGACCCTCGGGGCGCGCATCCGACCTCGGGCGCCGGCGTCGGCAGTCAGGACGCCCCGGACTCCGCGCCGGGCCAGGCCGGCGGCGGCGCGAAGAAAGACCCGTTGTCCAGCATCCTCGACGGCCTGGCGGGGATGTTCAAGGACATGGCGAACATGCTCGGCGGCGGAACCAAGGGCGACGGCGGTTGACAACCCCGGACCCGGGGGCTATAGTAAGCTTCGGAGGATTGAACATGGCCATCATCGATCGCGTCAAATACGACGGTCCCGCCAACGTGCTGGTCTGGCGCTACCCGCCGGACGACCTGAGCTGGGGCACGCAGGTCATCGTCAATCAGGCGCAGGAGGCCGTGTTCTTCTCCGGCGGCGCGGCGCTGGACGTCCTCGGTCCCGGCACCCACACGCTGCGCACGGCGAACATCCCGCTGCTGCGCAACTGGGTCAAGATCCCGTTCGGCGGCGAGACGCCGTTCGCGGCCGAGATCTACTACGTCAACAAGGCGGTCAACCTCGACGTGAAATGGGGGACGAACAATCCGATCCCCGTCCTCGACCCCAAGTTCAACGTGTTCCTGCCGGTCCGCGCGTTCGGCCAGTTCGGCATCCAGATCGCGGACTCGCGTTCGTTCATCACCCAGCTGTCCGCGACGAACCCGCAGTTCACCTCCGACCAGCTGTCGAACTACTTCCGCGGCGTCCTGCTCACCAAGTCCAAGGACTACATCGCGGAGACGATCGTGAAGCAGAAGATCAACCTGCTGGAGATCTCCGCCCACCTCGAGGAGATGTCGAGCGGCATCCAGCAGAAGCTCGAGGGCGAGTTCGTCAAGTACGGCGTGAAGCTCGTCAACTTCTTCTTGAACTCCGTGGACGTCCCCGAGGACGACGAGACCGTCGTCCGCCTCAAGAAGGCGTTGTCCGACCGCGCCGAGGTGGACATCCTGGGCGACAAGTATCAGCAGAAGCGCAGCTTCGACGTGCTCGAGAAGGCCGCCGGCAACGAGGGCGGCGTCGCGGGCGCGGGCCTGACCGCGGGCATGGGCCTGGGCGCGGGCATCGGCATGGGCCAGATGATGGGCCAGACCATGGGGCAGATGAACCAGGCCGCCGGCGCCGCGGGCGCGGCCGGCGCGAAGTTCTGCGCGCAGTGCGGCAAGCCGCTCGCCGCGGGCGTGAAGTTCTGCGCGGAGTGCGGCGCCAAGCTGGGCTGACTCGCGCTTCCGAAAAGCATCGGTATTCGCGGTCTTCCTTCAGGGTAAGGATTCGGTAAATCCGCCCCTGCGGTCTTGCGCGCCGCCGCGACTCCGGCTACACTGGGCGCATGGACAAGAAGGCTTCCTCGGGCGCGGACGCCCTCCAGATCATGGCCGTCTCCTTCGTCGTCGCGGGGGTCATCGCGGCGGCGCTCCTGGTCGATTTCGGCGGGAAAGGACGGATGATCGACACGCTGCTGGGCCGCAAGGACGACTGGAACTCCCAGCGTCCGCGCATCAACCGCGTCGAGATCGGAGAAGAGGGCGGCTCGAAGATCATGATCGTCAACGACCTGGTCAAGAACGAGGAAGCCGCCCCGGCGCCGTCGGCCTCCGTCCCCGCTCCCGTGCCTGAGGCGGCGGCGGCGCCCGCGAAGGGCTCCTGGATCAAGCACATCTCGGGCAGCCTGGCGCAGTACGACATCAAGGGGCCCGCGACCCAGCACAGCAGCGCGCAGGCCGCCGTGACGGACGCGCCGGCGCCAGCGGCTCCGGCGGCCGCGCCGTCGGCTCCCGCGGCGACGGTCGCCGCCCTGCCCACCGCCGGCGCCCAGCCGGCCGCGACGGCCCAGCCCTCGTACGTGAACTACGGGACGACCTCGCGCTCGGACATCATGAGCTCGGCGTCGGGCCCGGTGTACAACTTCGCGGGCAAGAAGAAGCGCTGAGCGTCAGGGCCGCACGGGCGGCAGGACGAAGGGCGCGCCCTTGAGCGGGCGCACGGTCTCGACGAGGCCGGCCGGAGAGGCTTCCACCGCGAGGTAGTGGGCGAACTTCTTCTTCGGGTAGCCCGGCGGGAGCGGGTACAGCGGCGAGCCGCCGCCGCCGGAGATCACGTAGCGAACGCCGCGGTGGTCGGCCGCCCAGAACGCGTGGATGTGGCCCA
>JACQBB010000116.1 GCA_016194625.1 Elusimicrobiota bacterium
GCCGCCGCCGGCCGCGCCTGCGCCGCGGGCGTGACGCTCCCGCACCGGGTGCTGCTGCCCACGCTGGCGCGCTCGATCCGCATCGACCGCGTCCTGTTCCACCCGGCCGCCGGCCCGCTCGTCCTGGCCGCGACGATGTTCGTCCTGTTCCAGGCGCTGTTCGTCGGCGCCAAGCCGATCATGGACCTGCTGTCGTCCTCGCTGGCCGCGCTGTCCGACCTGCTGCGCGCGCGCCTGCCCGACGGCGTGCTGTCGAGCCTGCTCTGCGACGGCGCGATCCCCGGCATCTCGGCGGTCGTCGTGTTCGTCCCCCAGATCGCGATCCTGTTCGCGATGATCGGCACGCTGGAGCACAGCGGCTACCTGCCCCGCGCCGGCGCGATGGTGGACCGGGCGCTGCGCCCGTTCGGCCTGGACGGAAAGGTGTTCATCCCCTTCCTCTCCGGCTTCGCCTGCGCGATCCCGGGCATCATGGCCGCGCGCACCATCGCTTCCTCGAAGCGCCGCCTGGTCGCGACTTTGCTCACGCCGCTGATGACCTGCTCGGCGCGCCTGCCCGTCTACTCTCTGATCATCACCGCCTTCGTCCCGGCGGCCTTCCGCCCGTGGGGCCTCGACGGCCGCGGCGTCGTGATGTTCGGCATGTACCTGTTCGGCGTGGTCCTGGCGCTCCTGCTGGCCACCGCGCTCAAGTGGACGCGCCTGTACGAGGCTCACCCGACGCCGGTCACCGTCCTGCCGCCGTACCGCCTGCCCCGCGCCCGCGAGCTGGGCCGCTACGTGTGGTCGCGCTGCTGGCACTTCGTCTCCCGCGCCGGTCAGGTCATCTTCATCGTGAGCCTGCTGCTGTGGGTGATGGCCTCGTTCCCGCGCAGCCCCGAGGCGCGCCGCCTGGAGGCCGCCGCCGCGGCGACGGCGTCCGACGACGCCCGCCACCTGGCCGCCGCCGCGCGCATCGAGGGCTCGCTCCTCGGCATGACCGGCCGCGCGATCGAGCCGGTGTTCCGCCCTCTCGGCTGGGACTGGCGCGTGTCGGTGGCGGTCCTGTCCTCGCTGGCCGCGCGCGAGGTGTTCGTGGGCACGCTGGGCACGATCTACGCGATGGGCCGCGAGACGGGCGCCAACGAGGGCCTGGTGAAGGCCCTGCGCGAGGCCAAGAAGGACGACGGCTCCCCGCGCTACTCGGTCGCGACCGCCGCGGGCCTGCTCGTGTTCTTCGCGATCGCCCTGCAGTGCATCTCGACCATCGCGATCGTCCGCCGCGAGACCGGCGGCTGGACCTGGCCGGCGATCCAGTTCTCCTTCCTGTTCGTCCTGGCCTACGCGCTGTCGTTCGCGGCCGTCCGGCTCCTCGCCGGCGTCTGACGCCCTAACCTTTGCGCTTGGCGAAGTCGTCCATGAAGGACGCCAGCGCCTGCGCGTCGGCGGGCGACACCGCGTTGTACAGCGAGGCGCGCAGGCCGCCGGCGGAGCGGTGGCCCTTCAGGCCGACCATGCCGGCCTTCGCGGCCTCGGCGACGAAGGCGTCGTCGAGCTCCGGCGAGGGCGTGCGGAACACCACGTTCATCCAGGAGCGCGCGGACTTCTCGACGGGCGCGGCGTAAAAGCCCGAGAGGCGGTCGAGCGCGCCGTACACGGTCTCGGCCTTCGTCCGGTTGCGCTTCTCCATCCCGGCGGCGCCGCCGTTGGCCTTGATCCACTTCAGGTTCAGGCCGAACAGGTAGACGCTGAAGGACGGCGGCGTGTGGTACAGCGACTGGGCGTCGAGATGCTTCTGGTAGCGCAGGATGTCGGGGATGTCGGCGCGCGCGGTCTTCAGCCACTCCTTGTCCAGCGCGACGACGGTCAGGCCGGAGGGGCCGAGGTTCTTCTGCGCGCCGGCGTAGATCAGCGCGTGCTTGGACGCGTCCACCGGACGGCACAAGATGTCGGAGCTCATGTCCGAGACGAGCGGGCGGCCCTTCGCGTCGGGCAGCGCGTGCCACTGGGTGCCGAAGATGGTGTTGTTGCTCGTCATGTGGACATATGCGCAATCCGGCGAGACGACGATCTCTTGCGCCGTCGGAAGGCGGGTGTAGGTCTTGTCGGCGTTGACCGGGTCGGCGGCCTTGCGCACGGTGCCGACCTTGCCCGCCTCGGAGAAGGCGATCTTCGCCCAATGTCCGGTCACGATGTAATCGGCGGACTTCCCCGCCGGCAGGAAGTTCATCGGGACCATCGCGAACTGCAGCGACGCGCCGCCCTGCAGCAGGACGACGCCGTGGGACGCGGGCAGGCCGAGCAGCTCGGAGAACAGCGCGGTCGCCTCCGCGTGGACGGCTTCGTACGCCTTGCCGCGGTGGCTGTGCTCGACGATGGACATCCCGGTGCCGGAGAAGTCCACGAACTGGTCGCGGGCCTCCTCGAGCACGGCGAGCGGCAGTCCGGCGGGTCCGGCGTTGAAGTTCAGCTTGCGCGTCACGGGTTCTCCTTGAGCAGCTTCGCGGCGGCCTCGGTGATGAGGCGCGTCGCGGACGGCCCGATCGAATTGGTCTCTTCGTAGTGGCCCGGGTAGCGGGGCAGCATGAGCTTGGACGGGCGCACCTTGAAGTCGTAGGCGGGGACCAGGTAGCCGAGCTCGTCGCCGGCCAGGCCGACGAGCATCGGGGCGCGCGCCTTCACCAGGTCGCGCAGGTACGGCCCCTTCGGGGCCTTCGACAGGTCCGGAGGGTTCGGGCCGTCGGGCGTCAGCACGGGACGGCCGAAGGAGTACTTGCCGTCGTAGCCGCCGATCGCGAGCTCCGGGAAGGCCTCGCCGGGGATGCCGAGAAGGCGCGCCGGGCCGACGTCCAGCACGGAGACCTCGGTCTCGATCCAGGGCGCGTCCTTGTCGTCGAGGCCGAACAGCAGGTGGCGCAGGGAGAGGAGGCGCGCGGCGCTCTTCGGCAGCGCCCGGCCGTCGGCCGCGTACAGCGTGTGGCCGAAGGTCAGCGCGGACAGCATGAGCCGGTAGCGCGAGTTCTCGACCGGGACGCGGACCAGCGCGGAGCGGTAGGCGAGCGGACGCGACGGCCCGGCGGAGGTCCTCAGGGCCAGCGCGGCGTCGGCGACGAACGCGCCGACGCGATAGGCCTCGTAGAAGTTCTCGCGCTTGACGTCGGGCGTCATCAGGCCGCCGATCATGCCGTTGAGGAACAGGCAGGCGCCGCCGGTCTTCTCCTCGATCCGGGCGCACAGCGGGCCCGGGTAGTCGGCGGTGATCAGGCGGTTCTCGCGGCCGATCACCTCGGGATGGCAGGACCAGTTGACGACGGTGGCGATCGCCTTGCCGTCGCGGCCGGCCAGGCGCAGGACGGCCAGGTCGGGGTCGATGACCTGCGGGTCGCGCGAGTCGCGGCACAGGCCGCGCGGGTCGAGCTCGCCGCGTCCGGCCGTCAGCGTCGCCGGGCGGGTCGAGGCGGCCAGCAGCTTGAGCCCGTCGGCGACCTGCGTCTTGATCCGGGAATGGTAGCCGAGGTCGGCGCCCGAGGAGCCGACGCGCTTGCCCCACAGGCCCAGCGTGTCGGGTCCGGAGTGCGTGTGGGTGGCGGCGACGAACAGCGCGTCCAGGCCGGCGCGCCGGCGCAGGTCCTCGACGTCGTCGCGGTAGAAGCCGAGCAGGTCCAGGCCGACGACTCCGATCGTCTTCCCCTTCTCCCTCAGGACGAGCAGGCGGGCGTACAGCGGGTCGTGGACGCCGAGCGGCTTGCGGCCCGTCGCGCCGAAGCCGGCCAGCAGGACCTTCTCGGTCTTCAGGTCCGGGGTGATGTCCACCTTGCCCGCCGCGGCGTCGAGCGCGGCCGCGGGACGGGCCAGCGCGAGCGCGGCGAGGAGCGCGGCGAGGGCGCGGGCGCTCACGGCAGCGCCAGCACGCGCTCGATCTTCTTGAGCAGGCGCTCGGTGTCGAACGGCTTGACCAGGTAGTCGTTGGGCCCGGCGTTGAGCCCGGCCTCCACGTCGGCGCCGCGGCCGAGCCCGGTGACCATGATGACCTTGATCTTCGCGGTCCGCGGCTCGGCGCGCAGGATCTTGCACACGTCGTGGCCGGAC
>JACQBB010000117.1 GCA_016194625.1 Elusimicrobiota bacterium
AGAGCGCGCCGGCGAGCCTGCTCTTCGCCGAGGCCTGCACGCTCCACCTGAAGCCCGGCGACGCGGGCGACGAGCAGGTGGTCATGAACTCCCTGTTCGCCGACGGCGCCGCGCGCGTGGACGTCTCCGCGCGTCCCGCTCCGGGCGCGCTCGCCCTGCTCGACAGCGACGAGGCGATCCTGCCGGACAGCGCGGGGGACATGACCTGGAGCGTCGCCGATTCGGCTTTTTCGATGACGCTCGGCCGCGCGGTGCCCGAGCGCTTGCGCGCGGCGGCGCCCGGCTTGGTGGACGACTTCCTGGCGCGCTCGGGCCTGACGCGCGCGGAGGTCGGCCGCTTCGCCGTGCATCCCGGCGGCCCCCGGATCATCGACGACGCCGTCGAAGCGCTCGGCCTCTCTCCCGAGCAGGTCCGCCACAGCCGCGCGGTCCTGCGCGAGCGCGGCAACATGTCGTCGAGCACCTTGCCGCACATCTGGAGCCGCATGAAGGAAGACCCCGGCGTCCGCGCCGGCGAGCTCATCGTGTCGCTCGCGTTCGGCCCCGGCCTGACCTTCGCGGTGAACCTGCTGCGCAAGGAGTCCTGAGGCGATGCTGACCGCGGTCGCCGTCGCGGCGGTCTCGCTCCAGGCGCTGGCGATGGCCGCCGACGAGTTCGTCTTCCACCGCGGGCGGCGCCTCGGCGCCTTCGAGAGCTGGGGGCACGTCGCGGACAGCCTGGTCTATCTGCTCCCGCTGGCGGTCGCGGCGGCGGCTCCGCCCGGTCCCTTCTGGCGGGGCGCGTTCGTCGCCTCCGCCGCGCTGTCCTGCGCTCTCATCACGAAGGACGAGTGGATCCACGCCGCCGAGTGCCCGCCGGCCGAGCATTGGCTCCACTCGGCCCTGTTCGTGCTCCACCCGTGCGTGCTGCTCCCCGTCGGGCTCCTGTGGGTCCGCGGGGAGGCGGCGCCGCTGCGCGCCCTGCTCCCTCTCGCCGTGGCGGTTTTCGCGGCCCATCAGGCCGTCTACTGGCTCGTCCTCGGCCATCGCCGCCCCGACGAGCCCGCGCGCGTCAACAACGCGTTCTACGGCGAGCTCGGCGCCCTCTGGCACGAGGGCGACGGCCACGCGATCGCCCTGCTGCGCGCGGAGACGCGCGAGCGGCTGGCCTACCTCCGCGAGAGCTTCGCCCGGGAGGGCGTCCGCGCGGGCGCGCGCGTGCTCGACGTCGGCTGCGGCGGGGGGCTCGTGTCGAACGCGCTGGCCGCGGAGGGATACCGGGTGAAGGGCGTGGACGCCGCGGAGGGCGCGCTCGCCTCGGCGCGCGCGCGCGTCCCCGCCGGGGCGGAGGCCGTCTACGCGGCGGCGGACGCGTACGCCTTGCCCGAGCCGGACGGAGCCTTCGACGCCGTCCTCCTGCTCGACGTGCTCGAGCATTTCGAGGAGCCCGCGCGCGCCGTGGCCGAGGCCGCGCGCGTCCTGCGTCCCGGCGGCCTGCTCGTCATCCGGCCCCGCGTCTTCCATCTCCCGTTCTGGGCCTCGCTGCTCAGGCGGCGCGTGCATCCGGATTTCGCGTTCACGCGCTCCTCGTCCTTGGCCGCGGGCTACCTGGCCTGCTTCGCCAAGCGCGCGAGTTGCTAGAATCCCGGCATGCCCCAGTTCTTCGTCGCTCCCGAGGACATCCAGAAGAAGGCGTTCCGGCTGACCGGACCCGAGGCGTTCCACGTGGTCAAGGTCCTGCGCTACGCGCCCGGCCAGTCGCTGGCGCTGTTCGACGGCCAAGGCGGGCGCTTCGAGGGCGTCATCGAGCGCCTGGAAGCCGACGGCTCGGTCAGCGGCAAGCTGACGGCCACGCTGAAGGCCGACGACGCGCGCAAGCCGGTGAAGGTCCATCTCTATCTCGGCCTGCTGAAGGCCAGCCACTGGGACTACGCGCTCGAGAAGGCGACCGAGCTGGGGGCGGCCTCGATCGTGCCGGTGCTGACGCCGCGCACCGTGGTGCTGCTGCACGAGGCGCAGCGCGCGCAGTCCAAGGCCGACCGCTGGGCGCGCGTGGTGATGGCCGCGGCCAAGCAGTGCGGCCGCGCCGAGCTGCCGCCGGTGCGCGAGCCCGTCCAGTTCCGCGACGCGGTCCGCGCCGCCGGCGGCAAGGGCCTGATCCTGGTCGCGTGGGAGGGGATGAAGGGCTCGGTCGCGGCCGAGAACCTGCGCCTGGCCCTGCGCGAGGCCGACCAGGGGCGCGGCGCCGAGTCGCTGGACGTCCACCTGTTCATCGGGCCCGAGGGCGGCTTCTCCAACGAGGAGATCGAGCTGGCCGAGGCGGGCGGCGCCGTCGTGTTCGGCATGGGCCCGCGCGTCCTGCGCGCCGAGACCGCGGCCGCCGCGGCCCTGACCCTCGTCCAGTACGAGTTCGGCAGCCTATGAGCGCCCCGGCCCTGTCCCCGAAGACCAGCCGGACGCTGTGCCTGATCGGCGGCGCGATGGGCCTGGGCGTCGCGGCGCTCGCCGCGGTGATCGCGGTGCTGCACCTGCGCTGCGCGCGGACGCCGACGCCCGACGAGGTGCGGCTGATCAACCTGATGACCGGGGCGGCGATGGTCGCGGCCCTGCTCGCGATCGTCGCCTCCGAGGTCGTGTGGAAGGCTCAGCTGAAGGGCGCGGACGCCGCGAACGCCGACGCGCGCGTCACGACCGCCTTCATCGTCCGCACCGCCCTGCGCGAGGGCTCGGCGATGTTCGGCTTGGTCGTGGGCCTGCTCGCCGCGCTGAACGGCACGCTCGGCGTGTATCCGGCGTACTGGGTCGCGCTGGCGCCGGCCGCGCTGTTCCTGGGCTACCTGGCCATGCACTGGCCGAGCCCGGAGAACCTGCAGGCCGAGCTGGACGCCGCCCTTCCGCGGTGACGCCGCCGCGGAAGGTCTGGGTCAAGTCGTTCGGCTGCCGCGTCAACCAGGCGGAGGGCGACGCGCTGACCGGCGCCTTCCTCGCCGGCGGCGCGACGGGCGCCGAGGGCTTCGAGGACGCCGACCTGTGCGTGGTGAACACCTGCACCGTCACCGGCGAGGCCGACCGCGAGGCGCTGGCGCTCCTGCGCCGCGTGACCCGCCGCAACCCGGCCGCGCGCCTCGTCGTCACCGGCTGCCTGGCGACGCGCGACCCGGAGCGCGTGCGCGACGCCGCTCCGGCGGCGCTGATCGTCGGCGGCGCCGACAAGGCGTCCATCCCCGCGGCGTTCGGCTGCGCGCCCCTGCCGCCCGAGGCCGCGTGGACGCCGGCCGGCGGCCGCGCCCGCGCCTTCTTGAAGGTGCAGGACGGCTGCAACATGGACTGCGCCTACTGCACGATCCCGGCGATACGGCCGACCTTGTCGTCGGTGCCGCTGCCGGAGCTGCTCGCCCGCGCGCGCGCCGCCGTGGACGCGGGCGTGCCGGAGCTGGTGCTGTGCGGCATCCGGCTGGGCCGCTACCTGTGGCGCGAGCCCGGCGAGCCGCGCGTGGACCTGGGCGGGCTGGTCGCGCGCCTGCTCGAGCTCCCCGGCGATTTCCGCGTGCGCCTGTCGTCGCTGGAGGTCACCGACGCGACCGACCGCCTGTTCGCGCTGATGGCCGCGTCGGGCGGACGCCTGTGCCCGCACCTGCACCTGCCCCTGCAGTCGGGCTGCGACGCCGTGCTCCGGCGCATGCGCCGCTGGTACTCGGCCGACCTGTACCGCCGCCGCGTCGACGCGTATCGCGCGGCCGTGCCCGGCGGCGCGCTGTTCGCCGACGTCATCTCCGGCTTCGCCGGCGAGACCGAGGCCGAGCACGCCGAGTCGCTGCGCTTCGCCGAGGCGCTCGCCTTCGACGGCCTCCACCCGTTCCGCTATTCGCCGCGCCCCGGCACCGCCGCCGCGTCGGCGAAGGCCCCGCCCGCCGGCGTCGTCGCGGCGCGCGCGGCCGACTGGCGCGCTCTCGACGCCGCAAGGCGCGCCGCGCACGCCCGCCGCGCCGTCGGGACGACGCGCACGCTGGCGCCGGCTCTCGACGGTCGCGAGGGCGTGAGCGAGGACTTCCTGACCGTCGCCGTCGGGGCGCCGCTCGGCCGCGGCCTGACGCGCGTGCGCGTGACCGCCGCCGACGGCGCGCGCCTCGCCGGGGCGGCCGCCTAGCGGATGCGCGTCCTGCGCGCCGCCGCCGTCCTCGCCGCCGCGCTCCTGGCCGTCGAGGGAGGCTGGCGCGCCTGCCGCTGGACCGCGGCGCGCCTGCGGCGCGACACGCCGCCGCGCTCCTTCGAACTGTACGCCGTCGGCGAGTCCACGATGGCGGGCGCGCCGTACCCGAAGCGCGCGGGGCCGGCGTTCCTGGTCAAGAAGATACTGGGCGGGACGGTGGACCGCCGGACCATCGCGGTGACCGTCGTCGCGCGCGCGGGGGAATCCGTCTTCCCGCAGGCGGCGGCGTTCGAGGACGCGGTCCGCGCGCGGCGGCGCGACGACCCCGGGGCCGTCCTCATCTACGCGGGCCACAACGACGCCGCCTACGAGGACGCGACGCCGGCGTTCGAGCGTTTCCGGGAGAGGTGGCTGTACCGCTCTCTCGTCGTCCGGGACCTGTCCTTCCTGTTGGAAGAGCGCGTCCCGGCCCTGCGCGCGCGCTCTCTGGGGACCTACGAGCATCACCTGCGGCGGATCGTCGAGACGGCGCTCGCGTCCGGACTCACGCCGGTGCTCACCGTGCCCGCGTCGAACCTGGCGGACGCGGACCCGTGGCTCGACGCCGACGGGGGCGCGTACCGGCGCTGGGAGGCGGGCCGGGCGCTGGCGCGGCGGGGGCGCTGGGCGGAGGCGGCGCCGCTGTTCCGCGCCGCGGCGGACGCGCGCGTGCCCGACAACTTCGGCCGCGCGACGAGCGCGCAGGCCGCGGTCATACGCCGGCTGGCGGCCGAGTACGGCGTCCCGCTGGTGGACGCCGACGCGCTGTTCGCCGCGGCCTCGCCCCACGGCGTCCCCGGCGACGAGCTGTTCGTGGACGGCCAGCACCCGGACTTCCGCGGCTACGCGCTGCTGGCCGGCGCCTACGCCCGCGCGCTCGCCGAACGCGGCGGCGCGAAGGTGTACGAGCCGATGGCCTGGTCGCCGCGCCTGATGGACGACCTGGGCCTGACGAAGGAGGAGCAGGCGCTGGCGCTGGTCGAGGCCGGGCGCTGGTGGTTCAGCGTCGCGTCCCGCCATGCCCGTCCGGGCCTGCGCCTGGACGCCGCCGAGGCGCGCTTCCGCGCGGCCCTCGCCGCCGACCCGGCCTGCCGCTCGGCGCGGGTCGGCCTGGTCCTGACGGCCGCGGCGCGCCGGCCGGATTTCCTCGACCGGAACGTGGACTGGCTGGGGGCCCGGAAGCTTTTTTACGGGGGGCGTTACGACCTTTCGGCGGCCGATCGCTCCGACCTCGCCGACCGGGCTCGCGCGGCCGGGGTCCCGGAGGCCCTTCTCAAGGCCCTTTGACCTATAGGCCGGGCGGGCCCAGGGCCCTTGCCGGGGCGGGGCTATAAGGATATAATCCTCCCCGAGAGTTGATGGCCGATTGTCTGTTCTGCCGCATCGTCCGACGCGAGATTCCCGCCCAGATCGTCCACGAGGACGAGCAAGCGCTGGTCTTCAAGGACGTCAATCCCCAGGCTCCGACGCACGTGCTCGTGGTCCCGAAGACGCACCTCGGGAGCCTCAGCGCGTCGACGGACGCCGACCTGTCTTTGTTGGGGCACCTGCAGAGGGTGGCGTGCCGCTTCGCCCAGCAGGCCGGGCTGTCGTCGTTCCGCCTGGTGACGAACAACGGCAAGGGCGCGGGCCAGTCGGTGGACCATCTGCACTATCATCTGCTCTCCGGCCGGGCCATGCAGTGGCCTCCGGGATGAACGGTTTCGAACTCAGTTCCGACGACGGAAAGGTGGTGAATCACTGAATGGTTTTCGTGAAACTGCGTGAAGGCGAGGGTCTCGAGGAGGCTCTGCGCCGCTTCAAGCGGGAGTGCGAGCGCAACGGCGTGCTGAAGGAAGTCAAGCGCCGCGAGCACTACGCCTCGCCCGCCGTGAAGCGCAAGCTCAAGGCCGCCGAAGCCCGCCGCAAGCAGCGGCGCGCCAAGCGCCGCCGCGTCCCCTAAAGGGACTTGGATGTGCCAGCCTGCGCCGGGCCATGAGCCCGGCGCAGGCCCGTTCTTTACCGACAAGACCGACCGGAGGTCCGTCGTCGTGGCCATGATCCCGCCGGAAACGCTGGAGCTCATCCGCTCCCGGCTCGACATCGTCGAGCTGGTGGGCGAGTGCGTCCAGCTGACCCGCGCCGGCCGGAACATGAAGGGCCGCTGCCCGTTCCACCAGGAGCGCACGCCCTCGTTCATCGTGAGCCCCGAGCGCCAGACCTTCCACTGCTTCGGCTGCGGCGAGGGCGGGGACATCTTCAGCTTCGTGATGAAGACGGAGAACCTGTCCTTCGTCGAGTCCGCCGAGAAGCTGGCCGCGCGCGTGGGCGTCAAGCTCGAGCCCGCGCAGGCGCTGAGCCCCGACGACAAGGCGCGCCTGCGCATGAAGGAGGCGCTCGAGTTCGCGGCCGAGCACTACCACGCCCTGCTGATGAAGGACCCCGCGGCCGACGCCGCGCGCAAGTACGTCGCTTCGCGGCATCTGAACAAGGCCGCCGTCGAGGAGTTCCGGCTCGGCTACGCCCCCCGGCAAGGCCATCTCGTCGAGGCCGCTCTGAAGAAGGGCTACGCCGAGGACATCCTGCTCAAGGCCGGCCTCGCGGCCAAGCGCCCCGACGGGTCCCTGCGCGACTACTTCTTCGACCGCCTGATGTTCCCGATCCGCGACGCGAAGGGAGCCGTCGTCGGGTTCGGCGGGCGCACGCTCGGCGACGGCGAGCCCAAGTACCTGAACTCGCCCGAGTCGCCGGTGTTCTCGAAGGGCCGCGTGCTGTACGGCCTGTACGAGGGCGCCGCGGCCGTGCGCAAGTCGCGCCGCGCGAACTTCATGGAAGGCTACATGGACGTGATCGCGACGCACCAGCACGGGCTGAAGAGCGCCTGCGCCCCGCTGGGCACCGCGCTGACGCCCGAGCAGGCCCAGCTGATCAAGCGCTACGCCGACTCCGCGGTCATCGTCTTCGACGCCGACAACGCGGGCCAGAACGCCGCCGTGCGCGGCGCCGAGGTCGCGCTGGCCGCCGGCCTGGGCGTGCGCGTGGCGACCGTCCCCGAGGGCAAGGACCCCGACGAGCTGCTCCACGCGAAGGGCCTGGAGGCGCTGCAGGGCGCGCTCGACGCCGCCGTCGACCTGGTCGCGTTCAAGACCGAGCTGCTCGTCAAGCGCGCCGGCGAGCTGACGCCCGAGAAGAAGTCCGCGATCGCCAAGGACGTGATGGCGACCATCGTCGCCTGCCCCGACGACGTGCTCAAGGACGAGTGGGTCCGCCGGCTGGCCGGCCGCTTGGGCGTCAACGAGGACTCCCTGCGGCGCGCCGGCGGCAAGGCCGTCCCGCAGGTCCGCCGCGCCGCCGCTCCGGCCGCCGCGCCGGCGCGCCCCGCGCCCGCCAAGCCGGCCGAGCTGTCCGCCTCGGACCTGCAGCTGCTCGGCGTGCTGTTCAAGACGCCGGCGTCGGCCAAGGACGTGCCGGAGGACGCCTTCGAGTCCGGCGCCGCGCGCCTGATCCTGCTGAACCTGCGCGGCGTCGAGCCGTATGACAAGGGGTGGGGGCCGCGCCTGTTGGGCGCCCTGCCGCCCGCCGAGTCCGCGGTCGTCTCGCGCCTGCTGACCGACGAGCTCGGCTACGACGACCCCGCGGGGGTCCTGCGCGCGCTGCTCGGCAAGCGCGCGCGCCTGAAGCGGCTCAAGGAGCTGGAGCCGATCGTTCTTTCGATGGGGGCGGGCCGCCCCGTGGACGCCGGCCTGCGCGACGAGTACCAGCGGCTCGTCGTGGAATTGAAGGGCACGAAGCGCTGACTGAGAGGAGACTTATGGCCATCCAGACGAGCCAGGCGATGAAGAATCTGATCGACCTCGGGAAGGAGCACGGTTACCTGACCTTGGAGGAGATCAGCCGCACCGTCTCCGTCGCCAACATGAAGACCGAGGAGGTCGACGAGCTGATGACGGCGCTCGAGGACCTCGGCATCGAGCTGGTCGACCGCAAGAAGCCGGAGGCGGCGCGGCCGGTCGTCGAGCGCGAGCGCTTCTCCGAGGACTGGGGCGGCTCGTCCGACATCTCGAACTCGATCCGGATGTACCTGTCGGAGATGGGCCGCGTGCCGCTCCTCAACCGCGAGGAGGAGGTCACGCTGGCCCGCAACGTGCGCGAGCGCGAGAAGGAGCTGCGCATGCTCGTGCTGGAGTCCCCGGTCACGATGCGCGAGATCCGCTCCTGGGAGA
>JACQBB010000069.1 GCA_016194625.1 Elusimicrobiota bacterium
GACCTCAACGAGGTCGTCGGCCGGATGACCTGGCTGCTGCGGCACGTCGGGCGCAAGAACATCCTCGTGGACCTCCGCCTGGCCCGCTCGCTGCCGCTCGCGCGGGCCGACGAGGGCGCCGTCGGCCAGGCGCTGCTGAACCTGGCGATCAACGCGCGCGACGTCATGCCCGACGGCGGCAGCCTGGTCGTCGAGACCGAGGAGGTCCTCCTCGGCTCGTCCCCGGACCCGCGCAAGCCGATCGAGCCCGGGCCGTACGTGGCGCTCTCCGTCGCGGACAGCGGCCCGGGCATCCCCGCGTACGCGCGCAGCCGCCTGTTCGAGCCGTTCTTCACGACGAAGGCGAGCGGGACGGGCCTCGGGCTGTACGCGGTGCGCCGCGCGGTGGAGCGCTGCGGCGGCGTCATCGGGGTGGCGACGGCCTCGACGGGGACCCGCTTCACCCTCTATTTCCGCAGGGCCGACGAGCCCCCGCGGCTTCCTCTCTGACGGCTCCTTTTGCTTCAATCCCCCGGGAGGCCTTGACAGCGCGGGCCTTTCATGCTATATTCTTGTTGGATAATAATTATCCACTAGGAGAAAACCCATGAACGCCAACATCGGACTCAAGGAGTCGTCGCGGAGCAAGCTGCTGGCGCTGCTGGACGCGCTGCTCGCCGACGAGTACCTGCTCTACACGAAGACCCGCAACTTCCACTGGAACGTCGCGGGGGCCCAGTTCAACGACCTGCACAAGTTCTTCGAGTCGCAGTACGGGACGCTCGACGGCTTCGTCGACGACGTCGCGGAGCGCTCGCGCGCGCTGGGCGGCCGCTCTCTCGGCTCGATGAAGGAGTTCCTCGACAAGGCCCGGCTCGACGAGTCGGTCGGCCGCTCCCCGCGCGCGGAAGGGATGCTCTCCGAGCTCCTGCGCGACCACGAGAAGCTGGTCCGCTGGCTGCGCGTCGACGTCGACGAGGCGGGCAAGCTCGGAGACCAGGGCACGGCCGACTTCCTGACCGGGCTGATGGAGGAGCACGAGAAGATGGCGTGGATGCTGCGCGCCTTCCTCTCCTGAGCGTCATGAAGACACGCGACGAGGTGCGCGCCCTGTTCCGCGCCAAGAAGGTCCCGCTGACCCACCAGCGCCTCGCCGTCTACGAGGAGCTGACGGGCCGCCGCGACCACCCGAGCGCCGAGGCCTTGTACGAGTCGCTGAAGAAGGCCTACCCGAGCCTGTCCTTGGCGACCGTGTACAAGACCCTGCAGACGCTGCACGAGATGGGCATGGTCTCGCGCGTGGACTCGCCGACGGCGCAGGCGCGCTACGACGCGGTGCTCGAGACCCACCACCACGCCGTGTGCACCGCCTGCGGCCGCATCGAGGACCTGTTCGACTCCGCGCTCGACCGTCTCCCCGTCCCGAAGTCCGCCGGTTTCGTCGTGAAGGGGCATTCCGTCCATTTCCACGGCCTCTGCGCCAAGTGCGCGAAGGCTTCCGGACCCAAGACGCGCTGATATAAAGGAGGACTCACCCATGGCCGATACGCTCGTTCAGAAGGACGCCCCGGACTTCAAGGCCGAGGCGCTGGTCGGAAAGTCGTTCAAGGAGATCCAGCTGTCCGACTACAAGGGCAAGTGGCTCGTCCTGTTCTTCTACCCGCTGGACTTCACCTTCGTCTGCCCGACCGAGATCACCGCGTTCTCCGACCGCGTCGACGAGTTCAAGAAGCTGGGCGCCGAGATCGTCGGCTGCTCGGTGGACAGCAAGTTCTCCCACCTCGCGTGGGCCAACACCCCCCGCAAGGAGGGCGGCCTGGGCGAGGTGAAGTATCCCCTGCTCGCCGACATCACCAAGAAGGTCGCCCGCGACTACGGCGTCCTGGTCAACGACGCGGTCGCCCTGCGCGGCCTGTTCCTGATCGACCCGAAGGGAAAGGTCGCCTACTCGGTCGTGCACGACCTCGGCGTGGGGCGCTCGGTCGACGAGACCCTGCGCGTGATCGCGGCCTTCCAGCAGGTCGCCAAGACCGGCGAGGTCTGTCCCGCCGGCTGGAGCCAGGGCAAGAAGACCATGAAGGCCGACCCCGTCAAGTCCAAGGAGTACTTCGCGGCGGCGGCGTAAGCCCCCCGCCTCGAAGGACGAGCCGGCCGCGGGACGCGTCCCGCGGCCGGCTCCTTTTCCCCTACCCGCGCGGAAGGACGAAGAAGAACTCGCTGCCCTCGCCGGGCGCGGAGCGCAGGCCGGCCGCTCCCCCGTGGGCCTCGGCGACGTTCTTGACGAACGCCAGCCCGAGGCCGAAGCCCGGGATCTGGCCGGTGAAGTCCGGGTCGATCTGGTAGAAGCGGCGGAACAGCTTCGGCTGCTCCTCGCCGGGGATTCCCGGCCCGTCGTCGCGCACGGACACGCGCAGGCCCTCGGGGACGGCCGTCACGGAGACGGCGACGGACTTCCTCGCCGCGGGGTTGAACTTGACCGCGTTCTCGAGCAGGTTCACGACGGCGTCCCGGACGAGGGTCCGGTCGGCCGAGACCTCGGGCAGGCCGGCGGACGCGCCCGGGTCCCAGGCGACCGCGACTCCCGGCGCGGCGAGGAGGTCCGCGCGGCGCGCGAGCGCGTCGTCGACGACCTCCGCGAGGCGGACGGGGCCGCGGGACAGGACGATGCTCTCCGGGTTCTGGACCAGGGTGAAGGCGATCAGCTTCTCGACGAGCTCGCGCAGCTCCTCGTCCTCGGCGCGGATCTTGGCCAGCGCCTTGCGCGCGGGCTCCGGGATACCCTTGTCGCTCTGCACGATCTCGAGGTAGCCGAGCGCGACCGCGAGCGGGGTGCGCAGCTTGTGGGACACCAGGGAGAGGAAGTTGCGCGCCAGCATCTCCCCCCGCTTCTCGAGCGTCGCGTCGTGGAAGACGAAGAGCAGGCCCGCGGGGTCCTTCTCGCTGCCGAGGCGGTCGGCGACGCCGGAGAGGATCAGAAGCTTGGGCTCCTTGCGCGTCAGCTCGAACGGGGTGATGCGGGACGTCCCGGCGAGGATCGCCGCGGGCTCCGGACGGGCCTCGAAGGCCGCGGCGGCGGCGGCGAAGTCGGCGGGCTCCTTCTCGGAGGCGCCCAGCAGCGCGCGGGCCGCCGGGTTCATCAGCAGCACGCGGCCACGCGGGTCCGTCCACACCATGCCCTCGCGCGTCTGCGAGAACACGGTCTCGAGCTTCTCCTTCTCCTGCTTGATCGCGGCGAACAGGATCGCGCTGGCGGCGGCCATGTCGTTGAACGCCCGGGCCAGCGCGCCGACCTCGTCGCGGCTGCGCCAGTCCACGCGCGCGTCGAAATCGCCCTGTCCGATGCGGGCCGCGGCGGCCGCCAGGCGCGGCAGGGGGCGCGTCATCCAGCCGACGATCATCACGGTGCCCAGGACCGCGCCGGCCGTCGCGGCCGCGGCGAGCGCGAGCAGCCGGCGCTTCTGCGCGGAGAGAGCCTCTTGGATCGACGACTCGTCGAAGCCGAGGCGCGCCGTCCCCACCCGGCGCGCGCCGACCTTCAGCGGGACCGCGAGGTCGTAGGCGAGGTCTCCCGCGGCCGCGCGGCGGCGCTGCAGCAGCACCCCCTCGGACGCCGCGGCCGCGCGGGAGACGGGGTCGTCGAGGACCTCGCCGATGTGCTTCGGGTCCGAGTGCGACAGCACGCGCCCGTCCGGGTCGACGACCGCCGCGTAGGTGACGGCCTTCTCCTTGACCATCTCCTCGACGTGGAAGTGCAGCGAGAACGGGTCCAGCTTCGGGAACACCGCCTCGCGGGCCGAGCGCGCGAAGAACTCGGCGCGCACGCGCATCTCGCCGACCAGGCCGTTCTGCACCTGGTCGATGACCCCGCGCGACATCGCGGCGATGACCGCGAGCGCGAGCAGGCTGGTCAGGATCGAGATCTTCGCCGACAGGGAGCGCAGGGGGTTCATCAGTAGAGGACCGCCGCCTTCACCCGCTGGGACTCGGTCCCGCCGGCGTAGCGCTTCTCGACGACGATCAGATAGCCGCCCGGGGCGGCGCGGCGTCCCGAGCCGTCGGCGCCGTCCCAGGAGCCGATCTGGTTCCCGGCCGCCGAGTAGCTCTGCGAGGTCTCGCGCAGCAGGCGGCCCTGCAGCGAGTAGACCTTGAAGGTCACGGACGCCGGCGCGTTCAGCGAGAAGCCGATCTGAAGCGCGCCGCGGGCGGGGTCGAAGGGGTTCGGCCACGCGAAGGGCTTGGCGATCGGCGGCTCCTGGGCGGCGCGGTACACGGGCACGCCGACGCTGACGCCGGAGAACGGTCCGACGACGCCGGCGTTCGAGCGGGCCCGGACCTCCGCGTAGTAGGTGCGGCCGCTGGCCAGGCCGGTGGCCGTGTACGGCGGGGCGCTGACGACGCCGTTGAACACGTCGTTGCCGCCCGGGAAGCTCCCGATGAGCAGGTCGTAGTCGAGGATGCCGACGCCGCTCGACGCCGGGCTCCACGTGAAGGCGACCGTCCCGTCGTAGGAGAACTGACGGTCGGCGACCGGCGCGCCGGGAGCGCTCGGCGGCGTCGTGTCGCTGAGGGTGCCGGCGCTGGTCGAGACCACCGCCGAGTACGCGGTCGCGACGGAGGCGCGGTTGACCGCGCGCGCCCGCAGGAAGTACTGGATCCCGGCGCCCGACGGAGGGACGGCCAGCGTCGCCGCGGCGGTCGAGGCGGTGAAGGCGGTCGGCGTCCCGTCCAGGTTCAGCGCCCGCGTCCGGAAGTAGTAGGTCGTGTTCGGCCCGAGGATCGAGGGCGCGTAGCCGAGCCCGGCGGTGGAGACCGACACGGTCAGCGTCGCGAACGCGGGGTCGGTGGCCACGTCCACCTGGTAGACGGTGTAGGCGGGGTTCGCGGGCGCGCCGGCCGTCCACGAGGGCGTCTGAAGCCCGCGAGCGCGGGCGCGCTCGCGAGCGTGTGGGTGGAGACGGCCGGCGAGACGGCGCTGTCTCCCCAGTCGGTGAAGGCCGTCACGAAGCGCTGGTAGGTGGTGTTGGGGGTGAGGCCCGACTCCGTCACGCCGGTCGCGGCGGATCCGGCCGTCGTCTGCGGGGTCGTCAGCGGCGCGGTCGCGCTCGCCGGGAACACGCGGTACGCGCGCGAGGCGGCGGGCGCGTCCCCCCACGCGGTCGTCGCGGTCCAGGTCCAGTCGATCGACGCCGCGGTCGCGCCGGCGGCCGCGAACGCGGTCGGCGACGAAGCGACGGTCCCGAAGCTGACCGTGCCGGGCGCGCCGGCGGACGGAGCCGGGGCGCCGAGAGAGCCGCAGCCGCCGCCGGTGCCGCCCGCCGAGCCCGCCGCGGTCGAAAAGACGACGGACGAGAGCGCCGATGAGTTCGAGAAGACCTTCACGCGCCCGCCGCCGCCGCCGCCGCCTGGAGCGACGGTGCCGCAGAAGGAGTCGACGACGCTCGCGCCGTTGCCGCCGTTGGCGACGAAGAGCGCCCGGGCCATCGTGAGCAGGCCCTTCGTCCGCAGGACCAGCCCGCCGCCGGAGCCGCCGCCGCCGCCGCCCGGGTTGCCCAGGCCGGAGGCGCTGGTCACCGCCGGCGCCGTCGCGCCGAGCAGGAGCACCGCGCCGGTCACCGTCATCGACGAGGCTTCCAGGTAGACCGCGCCGCCGCCGCTGCCGCCGGAGCCGCCGGCGCTCCCGCCCGCGCCGCCGCCGCCGCCGCCGCCCGAGCCGGAGAACAGGTCGTCGGCGGAGATCGGCGGCGTGTAGACCCCGGTCGAGTCGTAGACGGCGCCGCCCGCGCCGGCGCCGGCCGTGCCGCCGGTGCCGCCCGCGCCGCCGTAGGAGCCGCCGCCGCCGCCCGCGCCGGAGGCGCCGCCCGTCCCTCCGCCCGTGCTGGACGGGCCCCCGCCGAAGCCCGCCAGTCCGGAGGCGCCGGCCGGACCGCCGGAGCCGCCCGGCTCGCCGCGTCCCGAGGCGTCGAGCGTGCCGGCGATCGCGACGGTGGACGCGTACACCGCCAGCTTCGAGCCGACGTCCACGTACACGGTCGCCCCGGAGGCGACGGAGAACAGCCGCACGTTCAGGAACGTGCCGGACAGGACGTCGCCGTCGGCCGGCAGCAGGTCCGTTCCGGCGTAGTCGGCGCCGAAGATGGTCGCGGCCCGCGCGGCGGCGGGCGCGCCGAGGAGGACGGCGAGGAGCAGGGCCCTCATCGCGAGTACCTCTGCGCGGCCTCGACCTTCTCCTTCAGCGTGCGCGCGGCCTCGGACGACGGGTCGAGCTTCAGCACCTCGTCGGCCAGCGTCCCGGCGGCGTCGTAGGAGCCCTTCAGGTACTGCTCGACGGCGCGGTAGTAGAGCTGCTCGGCCTGCTTGCGCGTCTCCGGGGTGATCGTCCGGCGCAGCTCCGCGCGGGCGTCGTCCTGGAGGCGCGCGAGCTCGGCGTCGTCGGGGGCCTCGCGCCTCGCCTCCTCCAGCGCCGCGACGGCCTTGCCGTACTCGCGGGCGGCGGCCGCCGCCGCGGCGTCGGCCTTGCGCGCCGCGACGAACTCCGCGAGCCGGCGGTCCACCTGGGCCAGGAAGTCCGAGACCTGCGCGTCGCCCGGATGGCGCAGCGCCGCCTTCTCGGCCTCGCGCCGCGCCAGGCGGAGCTGGCCGCGCGTCAGGTACGCCGAAGCCCCGGCCAGTCCCAGCGCGACCTCGTTGGCGGCCTCGGCGCGGCGCAGGGAGTCCGCGCGGGCGCGCTCCGCGCTCGAGAGCTCGCCGTCGATCCGCCCGACGGCCGCGACCGCGCGCGCGTCGCCGGGGGCCAGGTCCAGCACCGAGTTCCAGTACTGGCGCGCGGCGAGCAGGTTCCCCTGCTCCTCCTGCCGGACGGCCAGCGTGGAGAGTCGCTCCAGGGTCTGGCGGCGCAGCGATTCCTCCCACTGCGCGTCCACGCGCTTGAGCCTCGCGGCGATGTCGGCGTTCCCGGGGTCCAGCAGGAGCGCGGCCTCCACGTCCCGCCGCGCGTCGGCGGTGCGGCCGTCGCGCATCTCCTGATCGGCCTTCGCCAGATAGGCCTTCGCCAGGCGCGCGCCGTCGGCGCGCGACAGGCGGCTGATGCCGCGGCGGATCGTCTCCTCCAGCTCCTCGCGCGTCTGCCCGAAGCGCTGGACGAGCGTCATCGAGTGGGACAGCCCCAGGTCGTGGAGGAGGACCGCGTAGTCGAGGCGCGTGTTGCCGAACGCGACGCCGACGCCCGTCGAGGCGCCCTCGCCCCGCAGGCCGAAGCGGAGGGCGGCCAGGCGGCCGTAGCGCAGCTCGACGCCCCCGGCCGGGTCCGTGCCTTCGGTCTGCACGCGGCGCACGCGCGCGAGCACCGTCAGGTCCCAGTCCGGGGCGAGGCGGCGGTCGTACGCGGCGGAGAACTCCACCGAGCGGTCGTAGGGGACGCCCGACCCGACGAACGCGGGCTTCGGCGCGACCAGGTTGCCGACGGCCAGCCCCAGCGCGAGGTCCGGGCGCGGGCGCGCGAGCAGGCCGGCGTCCAGGCCGGTCCCCGAGCCGGCGGCCGAGCCGATCTTCTCGCGCGCCGATTTCGCGGCGACCCCGAGCGAGAGCCGCCGCGCCCCGCCGGCGTCGCCCGGGAGCTCCGGGCTGTAGCCCCAGCCGGCGAGGAAGGCGCTCTGCTCGACGCTGAAGGAGTTCGGCGCGTCGTTGGGGCCGGTCCGCCCCTCGAAGCCGCCGCTGGCCTGGCGCACGAAGGCGCCGCCGAACGTCCCCCAACGCGCGGTCGGGACGGCGCCGGTCAGCGCGTCGAACGTCGTGTCCTCGAACAGCAGCACGCGCGTCGCGGAGACCTCGGGCTTGGCGAGCCGCGCGAGGGCGGCCGGGTTGTAGAGCACCGCCGCAGAATCGGCGGCCGCGGCGCCGGTCGCGCCCGCCAGCGCCGCCGAGCGCGCGTCCGCCTCCTGGCGCAGGAAGGCCCCCGCCCCGGCGGCTTGCGCCGCC
>JACQBB010000151.1 GCA_016194625.1 Elusimicrobiota bacterium
CGCCGCCCCCATCCCCGGCATGAGCCGCGACGAGATGGGCCATCGCCTGCTGATGACGCAGGAGTCCCTGGCGTGGCTGAAGACCGCGTACTACTCCGCCGACCGCCTGCAGGAGATGCCCGCCGCCACCGCGCAGAACCTGCGCGAGGCGCTGGACCTGCGCGCGTTCCGCCTGATCGTGGCCGGCAAGATCGACGGCGACATGGACATCGTGCGCGGCACCCGGCTGGTGCGGGCCTTCCTGGAGCGCAACGCCGACGACCGCCGCTCCTTCGTCGGCGGCACCTTCGAGGAGCCCGCCGGCCCCGGCGGCTTCCGCCCGCTCAAGAAGTGGGAGTACAAGGCCCTGACCGAGTACGGCACCGACCTGACCCAGAAGGCCGCCGACGGCAAGATGCGCCCCATGATCGGCCGCAAGGCCGAGATCCGCCAGATGCTGAAGACCCTCCTGCGCGTGGAGAAGAACAACCCGCTGGTCATCGGCGAGAAGGGCGTGGGCAAGACCGCCATCGTCAACGGCCTGGCCCAACTGGTCGCCGCCGGCGAGATCCCCCAGCTGAGGGGCAAGAACATCGTCAAGATCGACCTGAACAAGGTCGTGGCCGGCACCACCTTGCGCGGCCAGTTCGAAGAGCGCATGCAGGCCATCATCGACGAGGCCAAGAAGTCCGAGGGCCGCGTCATCCTGTTCATCGACGAGATCCACATGATCGTGGGCGCCGGCGACTCCGACAAGGCCACCGACGCCGCCCAGATCCTGAAGGACTCGCTGGCCGACGGCTCCGTCTCCCTCATCGGCGCGACCACGATGGACGAGTTCCGCAAGATCGAGAAGGACGGCGCTTTGATGCGCCGCTTCAACCCCGTGAAGCTGCTGCCGCCGTCCAAGGACGAGGCCGTGGACATCCTGGAAGGCGTGAAGTCCATCTACGAGGGCAAGCACAAGGTCACCATCGCCCTGGAGACCGTGAAGACCGCGGTGTCCTTGGCCTTCCGCTATGTCACCGACCGCCACCTGCCCGACTCCGCCCTCGACCTGATGGACGACGCGTCGGCCGAGGTGGAGCTGAAGGCCGGAGAGTCGGCCGACCCCGCGTCCGCGTCGCGCGCGGTCACGCCCGAGGACATCGCCCGCGAGATCTCCCTGCGCACCGGCATCCCGGCCGGCAAGCTCAACGAGGACAAGCGCGCCGCCCTCAAGAACCTGCCCTCTGAGATGAAGGGCGAGGTCATCGGCCAGGACGAAGCCGTGGAGAAGGTCGCCGAGGCCGTCCAGCGCGGCGAGACCGGCTACCGCGACCCCAAACAGCCCATCGCGTCCTTCGTGTTCCTGGGGCCGACGGGCGTGGGCAAGACCGAGCTGGCCCGGGCGCTGGCGCGGCGCAAGTTCGGCTCCGAGAAGAACATGCTGCGTATTGATATGTCCGAGTACATGGAGAAGATCTCCGTGTCGCGGCTCATCAGCGCGCCCCCCGGCTATGTCGGCCACGACGAGGGCGGCCAGCTCACCGAGCCCATCCGCCGCAACCCCTACCAGGTCGTCCTGTTCGACGAGATCGAGAAGGCGCACCCGGACGTGTTCGACGTCCTGCTCCAGGTCCTGGAGGACGGCCGGCTGACCGACGGCCAGGGCCGGACGGTGGACTTCTCCAACACCATCATCATCATGACCTCCAACATCGGCGGCTCGCTGGCCGCCGACGAGAAGACGCAGAGCGAGCGCCGCCCCATCGGCTTCGACACCGGGACCGCCGCCGCGCCGAAGGCCGACGACAGCTACGAGACGCGCCTGGAGGGCATGGGCTTCGGCGCCAAGCTGGTGCGCGTGCCCAAGGCCAAGACCGGCGACGACCGCAAGAAGGGCTACCTCGACGAGTTCAAGAAGAAGTACCGCCCCGAGTTCGTCAACCGCGTCGGCGAGGACGGCGTGGTCGTCTTCAACGAGCTGACCGACGCCGCCAAGCTGTCGGCCATCCTGGACCTGCGCCTGAAGGCGCTGGAGAGCCAGCTCAAGGACAAGGGCCTGAGGATCGCGCTGACCGACGCCGCCCGCGCCGAGGTCCTGCGCCAGGCGCTGGCCCAGTCGCGCTACGGCGCGCGGCCCATCAAGCAGATCGTGGACCGCCAGCTGAACAACGCCCTGAAGGACGCCGACCTGGACGGCCGCATCGCCGACGGCGACCGCGTGTCCATCGACTGGACCGGCTCCGCGTTCCGCGCCGACAAGGCGAAGTAGCCGCCGGACTGGCGAAATTCCAATAATCCCTCTACACTCCCGAGGCGCAGGGCCATCGGCGGCCCCGCGCTTACGGCCGGACCGATCGCGGGTCAAACAGGGGGTAACATGGACGAACTGACGCCGTACGAGAAGGCGGGCCGGCTCTTCCGGCTCATCGCCTGGCTGCAGCTCATCGCCTTCCTCGGGATCCTGGCGGCGATCGCCATTCCCGTGTTCGCGACGGGCCGCATGCCTCCCGCCTCGTCGCTCCTCGCGCTCCTCTTCTTCATCTTCCCGGCGGTCTACTTCAAGGTCGGGACCGCGATCAAAGAGCATCGGGATTGGGGCCGGACGGTCGGCATCATCATGGGACTCGTGTCGCTCTTCGGATTCCCCATCGGCACCCTGTTGGGCGCCTACATCCTCTGGTGCCTGATCAAAGGCTGGGACGAACAGCCGGCCCGACCGGCCGCGGCGCCGGACGCCGACGCGGCGCCATAAACGCTAACATGGGAGGCGCATGACGCCCTCCATGTCCCGCCGCGCCGGGCCGCTGCATCTCCGCGAATGGGCCGGGGCCGGCGTGCCCGTCCTGCTCCTGCACGGGATGGCCGCGCACACGCATTGGTGGGACCGCGTCGTCCCGCGGCTGGGCGGCGCGCTGAAGCCGGCGGCGTTCGACTTCCGCGGTCACGGCGAGAGCGACTGGGTCGGCGACGGCGTGTACACCGGCGAGACCTGGCTGGAGGACGTGGAGGCCGCCCGGACCGCGCTGGGCTGGGAGCGCTTCCTGCTGGTCGGGCACTCGATGGGCGCGCGCGTCGCGCTGGAGTACGCGACGCGCCACGGCGACCGGCTGCTCGGCCTGGTCGCGATCGACTTCCTGCCCGAGGTGCGCGGCGACAAGAACAGCCGCTTCTCCCGCGCCCGCGGCCGGCCCCAGCCGGTGTACCCGAGCGCGGAGCACGCGGTGTCCCGCTTCCGCCTGGAGCCCGACGGGACCACGCTGACCGAGGACGAGCTGCGCGCGCTGGGCGAGCACGGCGTGCGCCCGCACGAGACCGGCTTCAGCTGGAAGTTCGACTGGCGCGTGCTGACCCACTTCCGCCTGGAGCCGGTGTGGCCCCAGCTGGCCGGCGTGCGCGCGCGGACCTTGGTGGTGCGCGGCGAGCTGAGCACCATCATCGGCCGCGAGGACTTCGCGCGCGTGGTCGGGGGACTGCCCGCCGCGACCGGCCTGGAGATCGCCGGCGCGCACCACCACGTCCCCCTCGACGAGCCGGCCGCGCTCGCCGAGGCCGTCGCGCGCTTCGCGGCCGGCCTGGACGACTGACCCGGCCGCCGCCTTGGCCGCCCGCGCGGCGGAAATGCTTGAATCCCGCCATGCAAAGACTCGAGGTCGGCGCGTCCGAGCTGGGCGTGCTGGCGCGCATGATGCGCAAGGTGGCGTTCTTCTCCCCGCTGACCGTGGGCCAGCTCGACGAGATCCTCCCGCACGTGCGCATCCACTCCTTCTCGCCCGGCGAGACCGTGTTCCGCCAGGGCGAGCGGGGCGACGCGTTCTACATCGTCTATAAGGGAAGCGTGACCGTCCGCCTGCGCAAGCTCCTGCTCCTGTCGAAGGCCGTCGCCGCGCTGAAGGAGGGCGACTTCTTCGGCGAGATCGCGCTGATCTCGGACGAGCCGCGCACCGCCACCGTCGTCGCCGCCGAGCCGACGCTGCTGTTCGCCTTGATCTCCACCGACTTCCAGTCCGTGCTCCGCCAGAACCCGAAGGCGGCCGAGGAGATGAAGCGCATCGGCGACCGCCGGAAGTTCGACTCGGCCCACTCCGAGTGAGGCGCTACTGCTTCGTCGCCACCGCGTACGTGGTGCGCGACGGCAAGACGCTCCTCCTCAAGCACAAGAAGCTGGGCCTGTGGCTGCCGCCCGGCGGCCACATCGACGACGGCGAGACGCCCGACCAGGCGGCTTTGCGCGAGGTCCGGGAGGAGACCGGCCTTGCGGCCGACTTCGTCGTGCCCACGCGCGGGCCGGACCCGGCCGACGGCCGCGTCGAGTTCCTCCACCCGCCCCAGCACGTGCAGGTCGAGGAGATCCCCGGCCACAACCACCACATCGACTTCATCTACTACCTGCGCGCCCGCCCCGGCGCGGTCCGTCCCGGCGACGGCGAGAGCGCCGAGTGGCGCTGGCACGGCCCCGAGGACCTGGACGGCGGCCATCTGAGCGAGGAGGTGCGCGCGACCGCGCGCCTTGCCATCGCTCTCGTCGCGCGCTGATTTCCGTCAAGCGCGCCCGCGTCGGCGCAATCGTTGCGGGGTCATAGGCGTCCGAGGAGGACGCCATGCCAGGATTGGACCGCCGCGATTTCCTCAAGACCGCGCTGACTTTGGGCGCCGGCGCCGCCGGGCTCCCGTCGACCGCCCAGGCCGCGCGCGTCGAGGAGCCTTCCCCCGAGCGCATGGGCGTGCTGGTGGACGCCACCGCCTGCATCGGCTGCCGCTCCTGCGAGTGGGCCTGTAAAACCGCCCACGGCTTGCCCACCCCGCCGCTCGAGTCCTATCAAGACGAGTCCGTGTTCGCCGCGCCGCGGCGCCCCGACACCGCCGCCTGCATCGGCTGCCGCTACTGCATGATCGCCTGCCAAGACGGCGCGGTGGTGTGGGACACCGACCGCTGCATCGGCTGCCGCTACTGCATGATCGCCTGCCCGTTCCAGATCCCGTCGTTCGAGTACAAGAAGGCCCTGCAGGGGCGCATCATGAAGTGCGACTTCTGCGCCGAGCGGCGCGAGGCCGGCGGCCTGCCCGCCTGCGTGGAGCGCTGTCCGGTCGAGGCGCTGACCTACGGCCGGCGCTCCGACCTGCTCCACGCCGCGCACGAGCGCGCCCGCCGCGCGCCCGAGCGCTACTCCGACCACGTGTACGGCGAGGCCGAGGTCGGCGGGACCTCCTGGCTGTACCTGGCCGGGAAGGACGCCCCGGACCTGGGCCTGCCCAAGCTGGGCCGCAACCCCGCGCCGGGGGTTTCGGAGAGCATCCAAGAGGGCGTGTTCGCCTACTTCGTGCCGCCGCTGTCGCTGTACTCCCTCCTCGGCCTGCTGATGTGGGTGTCGAAGCATCGCTCCGGCGACGGGGAGGACTCCTGATGGACCGCTACTCGAGGCCGGTGCCGATGAAGGGCCCGTACCTGACGCCCGGCGTCGGCGTGCTGATCGCCGGGGCCGCCGCGGGCCTGCCCGCGCTGGCCGCGCGCCTCCTGTTC
>JACQBB010000152.1 GCA_016194625.1 Elusimicrobiota bacterium
GGCGGGCGCTCCGGCCGCGCCCGCCGCGCCGAAGCCCGCGGTCCCCGGCGCGCCCGCCGCCCCGAAGGCCCCCGCGCCGCTGCCCCCCGGCATGCCCGCGGTCAAGCCCCAGGTCCCCGGCGCTCCGGCCAAGCCCGTGATCCTGCGCCCCGGCGCGATCACGACCCGCCCGCCGTCGCAGCTCCCGCCGCGTCCCGGCGCGCCGCGCCCCGGCGGTCCCGGCTCGTTCCGCCCCGGCCAGCGCCCGGGCGGCCACCGCCCTCAGCCGCACCACAACAAGCCCCAGCAGGCGGCGCCCGTCGCGCCCAAGCCCGCCGAGGGCGGCAAGCCGGCGCTGAAGAAGATCCAGGTCTCGTCGATGATCACCGTCCGCGAGCTCTCGGAGAAGATGGAGGTCAAGACCAACGACGTCATCAAGAAGCTGATGACGCTCGGCATCTTCGCCACCATCAACCAGCGCCTCGAGACCGAGGCCGCGCAGGTCGTCGCCGCCGACTTCGGCTTCGAGCTGGAAGTCGTCGCGATGTACAAAGAAGAGGAGCTCGCGGTCGTCACGAAGGAGAAGGAAGACCCCGCCAAGCTGAAGGCCCGCCCCCCCGTGGTCACCATCATGGGCCACGTCGACCACGGCAAGACCTCGCTGCTCGACGCGATCCGCAAGTCCCACGTCGCCGAGGGCGAGTCGGGCGGCATCACCCAGCACATCGGCGCCTACAAGGTGAAGGTGGACAAGGGCGAGGTCGTCTTCCTCGACACCCCCGGCCACGAGGCGTTCACCGCGATGCGCGCGCGCGGCGCCAAGGTCACCGACATCGTCATCCTCGTCGTGTCGGCCACCGACGGCATCATGCCGCAGACGCTCGAGGCCGTCGACCACGCGAAGGCCGCCGGCGTCCCGATCGTCGTCGCGGTCAACAAGATCGACCTGCCGGGCGCCAACCCGCAGAAGATCCGCCAGGACCTCGCCAACCACGGCCTCCAGGCCGAGGAGTGGGGCGGCAAGACCATCTTCGTCGACGTGTCCGCCAAGAAGCGGCTGAACCTGGACAAGCTCCTGGAGAACCTGCTCCTGCAGGCCGAGATCCTGGAGCTCAAGGCCAACCCCGACCGCCTCGCCTACGGCACCGTGCTCGAGGCCAAGATGGACCCCAAGCGCGGCGCCGTCGCGACCGTGCTGGTCCAGGCCGGAACGCTCAACAGCGGCGACGCCTTCGTCGCCGGCCTGGCGTACGGCAAGATCAAGGCCATGGTCAACGACCTGGGCCGCAAGCCCGACGACCACGGCCAGCGCATCGAGTCGGCCGGGCCGTCCACGCCGGTCGAGATCCTCGGCCTGACGGGCAACCCGCAGGCCGGCGACGCGTTCACCGTCGTCGAGAACGAGAAGGCCGCGCGCGACATCGCCGAGAAGCGCCGCCTGATCCACCGCGAGCAGACGATGGCCCACCAGAAGCACATGACCCTGGTCGGCCTGCGCTCCGCGCTCACCACCGGCTCGTCGAAGGCGAAGGACCTCAACATCGTGCTGAAGGCCGACACGCAGGGCTCCCTGCAGGCCCTGCGCGACTCGCTGGAGGGCATGGCCACGACCGAGTGCCGCGTGCGCGTCATCCACGGCGCGATCGGCAACGCGACCGAGTCCGACATCCTGCTCGCGTCCGCGTCCGACGCGGTCGTGCTGATGTTCCACTCCGAGGCCGAGGCGCGCGCCGAGGAAGTCGCGGCGCACGACGGCGTCGAGATCCGCAAGTACGAGATCATCTACGACCTGATCGAGGACGTGAAGGCGGCCCTCGAGGGCCTGCTCGCCCCCGAGGTCGTCGACGTGATCGTCGGCAAGGGCGAGGTCAAGATGACCTTCGCGGTGAAGGGCGGCAACATCGCCGGCACCGCGATCCGCGACGGCAAGGTCACCCGCGGCGGCTTCATCCGCGTCGTCCGCGGCGGCAAGGTCGTCCACGACGGCAAGGTCACCACGCTCAAGCACTTCAAGGACGACGTGAAGGAGATGGAGAAGGGCCAGGAGTGCGGCATCGGCATCGACGGCTTCGGCGGCTTCGCGGTCGGCGACCTCCTCGAGTTCTACGCCAAGGAGACGCGCACGCGGCGTCTCTCCCAGTCTCCGCGTTGATGTACGACCGCGGCGAGCGCCTCAAGGAGCTCTACAAGGAGCTGGTCTCGGAGCTCCTGCGCCAGGTCAAGGACCCCGGCCTGTCCGGCTTCCTGACCGTGACGGACTTGGAGCTCTCCGCGGACCGCAAGACGGCCGTCGTCTACTACTCGATCCTGGGCTCCGACGCCGAGCGCGCCAGCGCCGCCAAGGCCCTGGAGCGCGCGGCCCCCTACCTGCGCGAGCTGCTCAAGAAGAAGGTCACGGTGAAGACGATCCCGAACCTCAAGTTCGAGTTCGACGACACCCCGAAGAAGGCCTCGCGCATCGACGAGCTCCTTCACAAGCTCGAGAAGGAGCGCGACAAGAAGTGACGGACGCGACGGCGGCCGGCGGGATGCTGCTGGTCGACAAGCCGCGCGAGTGGACCTCCCACGACTGCGTGGCCGTCCTGCGCAAGCTGTTCCCCAAGGGCACGAAGGTCGGCCACATCGGCACGCTCGACCCCCTGGCGACCGGCCTTCTCGGCATACTGGTCGGGCCCTGCACCCGTCTCCAGTCGCGCCTCCAGGGCTTCGACAAGGTCTACTCCGGCACCATCCGCCTGGGCGTGAAGACCGACACCGGCGACGTCACCGGCAAGGTCTTGGCGGAGAAGCCCGTCCCCCCGTTGACCTTGGATTCCGTCGCGTCGGTCATGAAGTCCTTGGTCGGCGACATCGAGGCTCCCGCCCCGGCCTACTCCGCCGTGAAGCATCAAGGCAAGGCGCTGTATCACTACGCCCGCGCCGGCCAGGAAGTCCCGGTCAAGCCGCGCACCGCCACCGTCTACTCGTGGGAGGCGCTGTCCTGGGCCCCGCCGGAGCTCGAGCACCGCGTGTCGTGCGCCTCCGGCACCTACGTGCGCTCCATCGCCGAGGTCCTGGGCGACAAGCTGGGCTGCGGCGGCACCGTCTCCAGCCTGCGCCGCGAGTCCATCGGCCCGTTCCTCCTCTCCGACGCGCTGACGCTCGAGGCGACCCGGGCGCTGAAGCCCGAGGAGCTGGCCCGCCGCCTGCTCGAGTCCCTGCCCGCGCTCGACCGCGCCCTCAAGGCCGCGAGATGAAGACGCTGCGCGGCCGCGTCGTGAAGGGCCAGCGCGTCGGCCGCAGGCTCGGCTTCCCCACCGCCAACGTCAAGGTCGCCCCGTCGGCCCGCCCCCCGCGCGGCGTCTGGCGCGTGAAGGTGACCGGGACCACGCTGGGCGAGCGCCTGGCGGTGTGCAACGTGGGCGTGCGCCCGACCCTGGGCGGCGCGCGCCTGGTCGTCGAGGTCCATGTCCCGGGCTGGAAGGGCGACCTGTACGGCCGTACTCTTAAGGTGACCTTCCTGTCCTCGATCCGCGCCGAGAAGAAGTTCCCCTCCCTGGCCGCCCTGCGCGCCCAGATCCGCCGGGACGTGGCGTCCTTGACGGGCCGCGGCGCCCGTGGTACGATGAACGCATGACCAACCAGAACGACGGCGGCCTGCTGGGCCGCATCACGGCCCTCGCCCTCATCCTCGCGGTCGCCTACGGCGTGCGCGGCATCGCCTCCGGCAAGATGGGCTGCCCGGTGATGAGCGCGACCGGCGGCTGCTGCATGACCGGCGCGCACCACGACGAGGCCGCCGCTCCCGCGGCCCCCGACGCCGCGGACCTGGACGCCCACAAGAACATCCCGGCCCCCGCCCCGGCTCCCGCTCCCGCCAAGAAGTAACGGCTCAGGCGCGCGCGGCGTCGGCGTCGCCGGAGCGCGCGGCGAGCCAGGCGTTGAGACCCAACAGCAGGAAGGTGGCGGCCAGGAGCACGACCGACAGCGCGTTGATCTCGGGCGTGACGCCGAACTTCATCATCGAGTAGATCTTGATGGGCAGGGTCACGATGCCGATGCCGGCCAGGAAGAACGAGGTCACGAAGTCCTCGAAGCTGACGGTGAAAGCGAGCAGGGAGCCCGAGACGATGGCGGGCATCGCCAGAGGCAAGGTCACCTTCAGGAACGCCGTCCATTCCGTGGCGCCCAGGTCCATGGCCGCCTCTTCCAGCTGGGCTCCCCCCGACGATTTCAGGCGGGCGCGCACCGCGCCCACGGTGTAGGGCAGGCAGATGAGGGCGTGGGCGCAGGCCAGCGCGCCGAAGTCCAGCTCGTAGCCGGCGCGGACGAGGAAGGACAGAAGACCGACGCCCAGGGCCACTTCGGGCATCATCAGCGGCGCGTCCAAGAGCGCCGCGTAGGCGTCGCGGCCCGCGAAGGGCTTGTGGCGCACCAGCGCGTAGGCGGCCAGCAGGCCGAGCACGGCGGCGATCAGCGCGGCGGCCGCGGCCAGCTCCAGGGAGGTCAGCATCGAGCTCATCAGCTCGGCGTCCTTGAACAGCGTCGCGTACCACTTCAGCGTGAAGCCGCGCCACACCACGTTGCGGTGGGCGTCGTTGAACGAGAAGACGAACATGACCGCCAGCGGCACGTACAGGAACGCGTACAGGGCCGCGCAGTAGACGGCGAGGGATTTCCCCTTCTTCACGCGTCGCTCTCCCAGGCGCGGTAGGCCCACAGGCCGCCGACCAGGCCGAGCAGGAGCAGGCTGGTCAGCGCCGCGCCGAACGGCCAGTCCTGGGCCATCAGGAACTGGTTGGAGATCAGGTTGCCGAGCAGGTAGTAGCGCGGGCCGCCCAATATCTCGGCGGTCAGGAAGTCGCCCA
>JACQBB010000153.1 GCA_016194625.1 Elusimicrobiota bacterium
ACGCGCGCGAGTGCGGCCTGCTGGAGGGCGCGTGATCTCCCGCGTCGCCGTCGTCGGGGCGGGCACGATGGGCGCCGGCGTCGCCCAGCTGTGCGCGCAATCGGGCTTCGCGGTGAAGGTCCACGACCCGCTGCCCGCGGCGTTGGACGCCCTGCCCGGGCGGCTGCGCAAGTCGCTCGACGCCGCCGTGCTGAAGGGAAGGCTCTCCACCCAGGCGGCCGACCGCGCCTACCACTCGGTCTCCCCCGCGCCGCGCCTGGAGGACCTGGCCGGCGCCGACCTGGTCATCGAGGCGGCGCCCGAGGACCTGGCGCTCAAGCAGGACCTGTTCGAGCGGCTGTCCAAGATCTGCCCCGACGCCCTGCTGGCGACGAACACCTCGTCGCTGCTCGTCGGCGACGTGATGGCGCGCGTCGAGCTGCCCGAGCGCGCGCTCGGCATCCACTTCTTCAATCCCCCCGTCGCGATGAAGCTCGTCGAGATGGTGCGCGCGGAGAAGACCGCGCCCGCCGTCTTCCAGGAGGCCTGGGAGTTCGTGATGGCCGGCCTGCGCCGCACGCCGGTGGACGTCAAGGACGTGCCCGGCTTCATCGTCAACCGCGTGATGCGGCCCTACTACGTGACCGGTCAGCGGCTGGCGAGCGCCGCGACGCCGCCGGACGCCGTGGATGCGGCCTGCCGGACGCTCGGCGGCGTGCCGATGTGGCCGTTCGAGCTGATGGACCTCATCGGGCTGGACGTGAACCTGGCCATCACCAAGTCGGTGTGGGCGGCGCTGGGCAAGCCCGAGCGCTTCGCGCCCCCGGCGCTCCAGCAGGCGCTGGTGGACGCCGGCGCGACCGGGCGCAAGGTGGGGCGCGGCTTTTACCTGTACGCCGACGGCAAGCCGGCCGGGGTGAACCCGGAGGCGGCGCGGCTGCTGCCGGGCGGCGCGGCGACGGCGCCCGCGGCGTGCTGGGCCGAGCTGCGCGGGGCGCTGGTGGCCGAGGCCGAGCGCGTCGTCGCCGAGAAGACCGCGTCCGCGTCCGACGTCGACGTCGCGATCAAGCTCGCGATGAACTTCCCCAAGGGGCCCTTCGAATGGCGAAAAGAAAGCACGGCCGCGTAGCCGTCCGCGCGAAGCTCCCGTCGTTGTTCGAGCTTCTGAAGAAGGACCAGGACCGCGTGCTGGCGGTGCTCAGCCGCCACGGCGTGTACATCGACGCGGGCACCTTCGTGACGCTGGCCGCCCCCCTCGAGAAGGTCGCCGCCTACCACGCGGTGCCCGACAAGAAGAGGTTCCTGAAGGAGCTGCTCGGCCGCTGAGTCCGGGCGGCCCTAGTGGCCGCCGGCGTGCTTCTTGGACGGGACGCTCCAGACGAGGAGCATCAGGCCCGCGCCGGCGAGGGCGAACGGGATGGGCCACACCTTCCAGACCGTCCAGCCGAAGCGCTGGATGATCATGCCGCAGATGCGGCCGGTGAACGGCGCCGCGAAGAAGTACTGCGCGCCGTCGAAGATGCCGGCCGCCGACGACGAGCCGTGCTTGCCGCCGATGTCCATGGACGCCGCGCCCATGATGACGCCGTGCACGCCGTTGACGAAGAACGAGAGCAGGGCCAGGCACGCGACCGTCTCCCAGCCGCCGAGGCTCTTCGGCGTGACGAAACGGAAGACGCACAGGCTCAGCGCCATGCCGAGGAAGCCCGCGCTGATGACCGGCGCGCGCCGCCCGAGGCGGTCCGAGATGGGCCCGATCGCGAAGCCGCCCAGGATGCCGCAGATCGCGATGCCCCACGGCGTGGCCTGGGCGATCAGGCTGGTCCCCGTGACGCCCAGGACCTCCTTCATGTAGAGCGGCCACCAGGCGTCCACGACGCTGCGGCGCACGAACCCGATCATGATGGAGGTCACCGCGAAGACCAGGATGTTGCGGTTGGACAGGACGCCCTTGATGAGCTGGAGCGTCGTGGGCTTGTACTTCGCGGCCTCGTGGTCGTCCGGGACCACCGCGGGATAGCCCGCCTCCTCCGGCTTGTCGGTCACGAAGAAGTAGTCCAGGCAGGCGACCACGGCCACCAGCGCGGCCGGGATCCAGAAGCCCCAGTACCAGGCCGTCTTGGCGGCGATGAAGGGCACGCCCGAGAACGCGAAGACCAGGCCCATGCGGATCAAGATGCCGAAGATGGCGCTGAAGGTGCCGCGTTCGTCGTGGCGGAACCACTGCGCGTTGATCTGGATGATGGCCATCGCGCCGAACGACTGGAAGTACGCGTTGAGGGCCACGACGCAGGACATGATCAGGGCGGTCTGATGCGGCGTGTAGGAGCCGATGAGCCAGCGGCCGCAGCCGAACAGGATGTTCGCCGCGACGACGCCGGCCGAGCCGATCAGGTACGCCTTGCGTCCGCCGATGCGGTCGACGATGGTCGCGTTGACGATGACCGAGAGGCCGTAGAAGAACGGGAGCGCCGTCTCCAGGAAGGAGAGGTCTTCCTTGTTCCAGCCGAAGGCCGCCAGCAGCAGGGGCGAGATCGCGGAGTAGTTGTACCGCGACATCATGAACAGCGCGTACAGGACGCCGATGATGATCCAGTTCTGGCGGCGCCGCCACTCGAAAGCCTTGGTCTCGTTCATGATTCTCCTCGGGGGTTCATTATCCGATATCGGCGCGGGTCCCGGCTAGCGCCGGAAGTCCCGGATCGTCTGGACGGCGGGGTGCGGGATGACCGGCTTGCCCGAGTGCTTGGTGTCGAGCAGGAAGTGGCGGGCCTTGGGGAAGGCCTCGCGGAACATGTTGATGTGCGTGGGCTCGTTCTCGAACGACGCGGCCACGCGGCCCATCTCCGCCAGGCGGCCGAGCACCTCGGTCTTGAACTGCAGGTCGGGCGTGTCGAAGCGCGGCTTGAGGACCAGCTTCACCTGCTTCCCGTCCGGCTCCGGGAAGCCGTGGCGGGCGAACGACTCCTCGGTGCCCGCGCGCATCCCCTCGTCGCGGCCGGTCACGTAGACGATGACGCCGCCGCGCGCCTCCACGGCCTTGCAGTACTCGGGCGCGCCGGGGATGACGGAGTCCTCGAGCAGGTAGGGGTTCTTGAAGAAGCGCGCGAACCAGAAGTCCTTGAGGTCGGAGACGAGCCTCTCCTCCAGGCCGGCGTCCCGCACGGTCTCCGTGATCTGGTAGCGCAGCTTCTCGCGCTGGATCTCGCGCAGCAGCTCGGCCGCCTCCGGGGACTCCGCCTCGATCAGGGCCGCGTACTCGCGCAGGATGCGCAGATGGCGGTCGCCGGTCGAGAACAGGGTGTCGTCCAGGTCGAACACGACCAGCGAGCCGGGGGCCGCCCCGACGTCGTCGAGGACGGCGTCCAACAGCGTCTTCTGAGCGTGCGGGGTCATGGTCAGCGCCTCGGCTTGGGGTAGGTCTTCAGGATCTCGAGCGGGACGGCGTAGGACGAGTCCCACAGGTGCTTCTGGACCGCCGCCGCGCGGGCGGCCAGCGCCGCGTCGTTGAGCACGACTTCGAGATTGCGCGACTGGTCGAGGTAGCCCCCCATCCAGTTGCTGGTGCCGACCCACAGCGTCTTGCCGTCGAACACCGCGTACTTGGAGTGCGTCAGGCGCGCGAACGGGATCGGCCCCGACGAGGCCTCCGGGATCGTGATGACGCGCGCCTCGATCCCGGGCAGGACGGCCAGGCTCTGCAGGCTCTTGACCCACGGCTCCTCGGTGCCCCAGTGCGAGACGAGCAGCTTCACCGTCACGCCGCGCAGGGCGGCGTCGCGCAGGGCCGCGTCGATGGCGCCGTAGTAGCGCGGGTTCTTGCCGAAGGTGTTGGCGAAGTACTCCAGGTTCTGGACCAGGATCTCCTCCTTGGCCTCGCCGATCAGGCGCACCAGCTCGGACTCCGAGTCTCCCACGCCGGCCGGGTCGTAGCGCCAGGGGCTCGCCACCAGGTACGCGCGGCCCGAGCGGTCGGCCGACGGGCGGCTCAGGTTGTCGGCGGGCGCGGCCTCGGAGGACACGGCGATCGCCCAGTCATGGTCGAACACCGACTGCACCTGGCGGGCGACGCCTGCGTCGTCGATGGCCAGGCCCATCTCGTGGATGTGCTTCAGCGAGCGCCAGTCGTAGTTCTGCGAGCCGACGAACGCCGCCGCGCCGCCGTCCACCGCGAAGAACTTCGCGTGGATGATGCCGCCTCCGGTCAGCTTCGACCAGTCGGCGATCCTCAACTGGAGGCCCTTCACCTTCTCCAGGCGCGCGATGCCGTCGAGCGAGTTCTTCTCGAACTTCTTCTCCAAGATGACGCGGACCTTCACGCCGCGCTTGCCCGCGCGCTCGATGGCCGCGAGCGTGGCCTCCAGAGGCTCGCCGGTCGACGGGGACACGTAGAACTGCTCGATGTCGAGGGACTTCTTGGCCTTGTCGATCATCTCCGGCCACACGTCCTGCGCGCGGCGCAGGTCGGGCTCCTCCAGCGTCGTCTCGACCGGGTACGAGTACACGAGCTCGAACCCGGGGACCTTCACGGCGGCGCGGGCGGGCGCGGCGAGCAGGACGGCGGTCAGCAGGGCGATCATGGGGGCCTCTCGGTCAGGTCTCGTCGTCGGAGCCGCCGAGCTTGTCCTTGGCGGCGTGAGCGAAGTACTCGAGCATCGTGTGGCCGACGACCTTGGCCACCTTGTGCTCGTCCACGGGCTTGCGCAGGAGCTGGTGCATCGAGGTCATCACGTCCGACTCGAGCTTGCAGGGGTGGATGCGCCGGAACGGGGCCAGGTCGTTGTTGATGTTCAGCGCGAAGCCGTGGTAGGTGACGCCGGAGCGCACGGCCACCCCGATGCTGGCCAGCTTCTTCTTGCCGACCCACAGGCCGGTGAAGCCCTTCACCGTCTCCGCCTCCACGCCGAACGGGCGGATGGCCTCGATCAGCACGGCTTCCAGCGCGGCCAGGTAGGAGCGCGGCCGCAGGCCGTGGTCGGTCAGCTTCAGGATCGGGTAGCCGACCAGCTGTCCGGGGCCGTGCCAGGTCAGGTCCCCCCCGCGCTCCACGCGGTGCACGGGGTAGGGCAGGTCGTCGGGCACCGCCTGCTTGCTGGAGCGCCCGACGGTGTACACCGGCGGGTGCTGGCAGAGCAGGACGGTGTCCGGCGCGTCGCCCGAGGCGCGCTCGAAGACGAGCTTGCGCTGGAGGTTCCAGACCTCTTCGTAGTCCTTGAGGCCCAGGTCCCGCACCAGCATGGTCTTAGGCGGCGACCTTCGGCGGCTCGCGCTTGAGGACGAGCGTGTGGATGGGATGGCCCAGCGCGGCCTCGCACGCCTCGGCGAAGGCCTCGTTGAGGGTCGGGTGCGGGTGGATGGTGGCCGCCACCTGCTCGAGCGTCACGCCGACCGACACCGCCAGGCACGCCTCGCCGATCAGGTCCGACGCGTTGGGGCCGACGAAGCCCGCGCCCAGGATGCGGTGGCCGTTCTTGTCGGCGACCACCTTGCAGAAGCCCTCGGTCTCGCGCACGGCCTGCGCGCGGCCCGAGGCGATGAACGGGAACTTGCCCACCACGGTCGCAAAGCCCGCGGCCTTCGCCTCGGCGTCGGTCATGCCCACCCAGGAGATCTCGGGGTCCGTGAACACCGCCCAGGGCACGTGACCGCGCGGCTCCAGCGGCTTGCCGGCGATGGACTGGGCCGCCAGGATGCCCTCGCGGCTGGCCTTGTGCGCCAGGTAGGGCTGGCCGACCACGTCGCCGATGGCGTAGATGTTGGACGCGCTCGACAGCAGTTCGGTGTCCACGACGATGTGGCCGCGCTTGTCGACTTCGACGCCGGCCTTGTCCAGGCCCAGGTCCTTGCTGCGCGGCACGCGGCCGACGGCGAGTAGGATCTTGTCGCAGGGGATCTTCTTGACGCCCTCGGGCGTCTCCACGGTCAGCTCCAGGCGCTTGCCCTTCTTGGCCCAGGACTTGGCCTTGGAGCCGAGGAAGGTCTCCACGCCGAGCTTGGCCAGGCTGCGCCCGACGACCGAGGACATGTCGCGCTCGATGACGGGCAGGAGCGAGTCGGTGAACTCGACCACCGTCACCTTGGAGCCCAGCTTGGCGAAGAT
>JACQBB010000094.1 GCA_016194625.1 Elusimicrobiota bacterium
AGCCCGACGCGGCGACGGCGGCGGGAGTGACGGGCAAGTTCGCGGTGAACCCGCAGGTGCGCCTGGGCGGCGCGATCAGCCCGTTCAACTGGTGGCACCTGGTCTCCGACGTGGACCTGACCAACAACATCACCCCGGTGGACGGCGTTAAGAGCCGCCAGTTCGGCCTCGGCACCGAGGTCAACGTGTTCAACCGCACCTGGATCAACGTCCCGCTGCGCTTCGGCATCGCGCGCAACCTGGCCAACACCGGCTCGGGCACGATGCTCACCGGCGGCGCCGGCCTCAACTTCCTGCACTTCATGGTGGACGCCTCGGCGCAGGTCAGCCCGAAGCGCATCCAGACGCAGTCGCAGGGCAAGAGCGAGAAGATCCCGGCCGAGCTCGCCGCCGGAGTCCAGTTGAGCCTGCTGTTCGGCGGCAGCGACGACCGCCCGGGCCAGAAGGAGCCCGACCTGCAGCCGGTGCCGACCCAGCAGCTCCAGCAGCCGGCCGCGCCGGCCCCGGACCAGACCGAGAAGATCAAGGCGGACGCCGAGAAGGCGCACGCCGACCTGGACAAGGAAGCCGCCAAACCCGCCGGGAAGTAAGGCCGCTCTACAAATCCCAGCGGCGGATCAGGACCAGGGCGGCCGACCCGAACACGGCGTCGGCCGCCCAGCCCGCCGCCCACGGCGGCAGGGTGCCGCCGACGCCCATCGCGCGGGCGATCTCGATGAACCACAGGTAGAGGAACGAGACGCCGAGCGCCGCGCAGAAACTGACCACCTTCGAGGACCGGCGCAGGCGCAGCGCGATGGGGATGCCGAGCGCGCAGATCACCACGTTGGCGAAAGGATACGCGAGCTTGGCCTGAGCGGCGACCTCGTATTCGCGGGGCGAGCCGCCGAAGCGGCCGACGCGGCGCGCGTAACGGCGGACCTCGCGGAAGGTCAGCTCGTCGGGGTTCATCGCCCGGGGGATCAGGTCGAGCGGCGCGGCGTCCAGCTCGGAGACCATCGAATCGAAGGGCTTCTCGACGACGCCGTCGGGACCGAACGTGCGCTCCACGCCGTCGCGGAAGACCCAGCGCCGGATCCCGGGCTCCCAGACCGCCGACGTCGCGTCGAGCTGGGAGGTGATGCCGCGGGGTCCCATCCGCTCGAGAGTCGGACGGTCCATGCGGTTCTCCTTCGGCCGCAGGTACACCGCGCGGACGAACCGGTCCTCGCCGCCGGCGAGCGCCACGTCCGGGTATTCCGTCCATTCCCATTCGGGGTGGACGCGCTCGTGCCAGAGACGCTGCGAGCGCGCGAGCGCGAGGGGCATCACCGTCTCCTGGCCGACGAAGGCCGCGGCGCCGATCGCCATCGAGGTCCACAGGATCGGCAGCCAGAAGCGCCGCGTCTCCAGGCCGCACGCCTGCGTCGCCAGCCACTCGCCGCTCTGGACGAACCCGCTCATCGCCACCAAGGTCGCGAGGAGGGTCGCCATCGGGATGACGCGGACGGCCCAGTAGGGAACGGCCAGCCACAGGCACTCCAGGATGACGCCGATCGGCGCCTTCGACTTGATGATGTAGTTCATCTTGTCGAAGGTGTCGCCCAGGAAGATGAGGACCGCGAACAGGCACAGGCCGTACGCGAACGGCTTCAAGAACCGGCCGATCATGTGACGCGTGAAGATCGTCATCGCGCCGCCGCCCGGCGCGTCAGCCACGCGCCCGCCGAGAGCACCGCCGCGTCCGCCAACCAGGGCGCCCACGACGCGAACGCCTCGTGCCGGCGCCCCAGGCTGATCCCGACGACGAGCAGGCCGTAATAGACGAACATCACGCCCAAGCTGGCCACGAAGTCCGCCCCCCGCGCGCGCCGCCGGAAGCCGATGCCGAGAGGCGCCGCGACCCAGAAGAACACGAACGGAGAGAAGGCCCCGGCCGAGCGAGCGGCGGCCTCGACGACCGACTCCAGGCGCTTGTCGCGCGGGGAGGCGGGATCCGAGGCGCGCGCCCGCAGCTCGCGCGTGGTCATCTCCTGGAGGTCGGGCTCGCGGGCGTCGGCCGGGGCCAGCAGGGGGACGAACACCCGGTAGCGCTCGAAGCGTCCGGAGGTGTAGCGCGACGGCTCCGCGCTCGGAAGCTGGAGCTGGCCGTCCTCGAGCTCCAGCGCCACCCCGCGGCCGGGCTCCAGGCCGATGCGGCCCCGCGCCGCGCTGACGCGGACCGGGTCGACCCGGCCCATGCGCACCAGGTACACGCCCTCGAGGGCGCCCGTCGCGCGGTCGGCGCCGCGCGCGTACAGACGCCACGGACCCACCGGCGTGAACGCGCGCGGCCGGATGTCGATCTGCGCGAGCTTCTGGGAGGCCTCGGTCGTGCGCTTGCGGAAGGAGCGGAACCCCTCCGGACCGGCCTTGTGGTTGACGACCAGCAGCATCAGGGAAAGGCCCACCGCCAGCCACAGGAACGGCCGCACGATCTCGTGGTACGAGAAGCCGGCGGCCCGCATCGCCGTGGTCTCCCCCGAGTCCGCGAGCGAGCCGAGCGTCACCATCGCCGCGACCAGGAAGGCCATCGGCACCGCCAAGCTGGCGAACGACGGCAGCAGGCGCGCGAAGCAGGAGAGGATCCAGAAGAACGGCAGGCCCTTCATCACGGCCATCGTGAACAGGCGCAGGAACTGGTTCATGAGAAGGACGCCGAGGAACAAGGCGAGGCCCGCCCCGAAGGTCGGGAGGAAGAGGCGGAGCAGGTAGCGCTGCAGGATGGGCATCGTCCTCCCGATTTTACTTATAATCCCGCCATGGACACCCAGAAAGCCGTCGACTTCGCCGCCGACCGATACCCCGATTTCCTGGAGGACCTGAAGGTCCTCGCCCGCATCCCCAGCGTCAGCTTCCCGGGCTTCGACCCGAAGGAGGTCGAGCGCTCCGCCGAGGCCGTCGCCGCGCTGTGCCGCGCCCGCGGGCTCGAGAACGTGGAGATCCTGCGTCTGCCGAACGCCCACCCGTACGTCTACGCCGACTGGCTGCACGCCCCGGGCAAGCCGACCTTGCTCCTGTACGCGCACCACGACGTCCAGCCGGCCGGCCGCGAGGAGCTGTGGAAGTCCCCGCCGTTCGAGCCGACCGAGCGCGACGGACGCTTGTGGGGACGCGGCACCGCCGACGACAAGGCCGGCGCCGTCGCCCACACCTCCGCGATCTTCTCATGGCTCAAGACGCACGGCTCGCTGCCGGTCAACGTGAAGCTGATCATCGAGGGCGAGGAGGAGTGCGGCTCCGACAACCTGGAGCCGTTCCTGGACAAGTACGCGGCGAAGGTGATGGCCGACGCGATCGTGCTGACCGACACCGGCAACTACGACCACGAGACCCCGTCGATCACCGTCGCGCTGCGCGGACTGGTCGCGCTCGACGTGACCGTGCGCTCGATGGACCACCCGCTGCACTCCGGCATGTGGGGCGGCCCGACGCCGGACCCCGTGCAGGCGCTCGCGAAGATGATCGCCTCGTGCACCGACGCGAAGGGACGCATGCTGATCCCCGGCATCTACAAGGACGTGGAGAAGCCCGGCAAGGCCGCCGAGGCCAGCCTGAAGGTCCTCAAGTACACCGAGAAGACCTTCCGCGCGCAGTCCGGCCTGTTCAAGGGCACCAAGCTGATGGTCGCCCCGAAGGACCTGCTGCGCTCGAACTGGTACTGGCCGGCCTACTCGGTCAACGCGGTCCAAGCCTCGACGAAGAAGGACTGCGCGAACATCATCAACGACCAGGCGTGGTGCCACATGGGCATCCGGCTGGTTCCCGGGATGGACGCCAAGAAGTCGCTGGAGGCGCTCAAGAAGCACCTCCTCAAGAACGCCCCGTGGGGCGTCAAGGTGGAGTTCTCCGGCGAGTCCGCCAGCCCCGCGTGGACGACCGACACCGACGCCCCCGCCTTCGCCGCCGCCCGCCGCGCGCTGGAGAAGGGCTACGGGCGCAAGTCCGTGGACATGGGCTGCGGCGGCTCGATCCCGTTCGTCGGCCCGTTCGCGAAGGCTCTGAAGGGCGCCCCGGCGCTGATGATCGGCGTCGAGGACCCGCTGTCGAACCCGCACTCCGAGAACGAGAGCCTGCACCTGGGCATGTTCAAGAAGGCGATCGCCTCGGCGATCCACCTCTACGACGAGGTGTCGCGCCTGGAGCGCGTGAGGTAGGGACGCCGCTCGACCGCGCGCCCTCGGCCGCGCGCGGCGCGGTCACTTGATGTCGATGAGCTTGATCGGCTTGCTCAGCGTCTTGTCGCCGCGCAGGATCTTCACCGACACCGTGTCGCCCGGCTTGTAGCGGTCGAGCGCGTTGTACAGGTCGTCGAAGTCCTTGACCGCGTGGTCGTCGATGCCGACGATGATGTCGCCGATCTGGTAGCGCCCGCCCGGCAGGCGCCGGCCGCCGCGGACGCCCGCGGCCGCCGCCGGCCCGTCCTTCGCGACCTTGTCCACGACGACCCCGTCCTGCTCGCCGACGACGTAGTACTTCTGCCCGGGCGTCAGGATCGTGATGCCGATGCCGGGCCGCGCGACCTTGCCGTACTGGATCAGCTGCGGCACGATGCGCTTGATGAAGGAGACCGGCACGGCGAAGCCCACGCCCGCGCTGGAGCCCGAGCGCGAGTAGATCATCGTGTTCATGCCGATGAGGTCGCCGCTCGAGTCGAGCAGCGGGCCGCCCGAGTTGCCGGGATTGATCGCGGCGTCGGTCTGGATCATGTCGCGGATGGTGACGCCGCCGACGCCCTCGACCTGGCGGCCGAGAGCGGACACGATGCCGCGCGTCAGCGTGTGGTCCAGGCCGAACGGATTGCCGATCGCGAAGGTCTGCTGGCCGACCTGCAGCTTGTCGGACGAGCCGACGCGGATCGGGACCAGCTTGTCGCTGGGCTCGGCGACCTGCAGGACGGCGATGTCCTTGTTGGGGTCGGCGCCGACGAGCTTCGCCTCGAGCTGAGTCTGGTCGTCGAAGGTGACCAGGAACGCGTCGCCGCCCTGGACCACGTGGAAGTTCGTGACGATGTGCCCCTTCTTGTCCCAGACGAAGCCGGAGCCCGCCCCCTGCGGGATCGCGTACTCGTCCATCGTCATCGTGCGGCCGAGCGCGACGTTGGTCACGAACACGACGGACGGGGAGGCCCCGCGGAACACCTTGATCGTGTTCTCCTCCTCGGGCAGGAGAGCGGAGGCGGGGAGCGCCGCGGCGGCGACGAGCGCGAGGACCAGCGGAAAGAGGGTCTTCATGACGCGATTTTATATCATTTGACCTCGTGACCGCCCCGGCCGCTCCCCGAGCGAACGCCGTCCCCTCCGCGACCCGCGCCCGGATGCTGGCCGCCGTCTGCGCGCTGTCGCTGCTCGCGCACCTGAAGGGGCTGACCGCGCCCCTGCTCGACTACCACTTCCACCGCCAGGTCAACACGGCCGCGATCGCGCGCAACTACTGGCGCGAGGGCCGCCCTCTGCTGAAGCCGCGCATCGACTGGGCCGGCCCCGAGGACCGACTCGCCGCCACCGAGCTCCCGGTCGAGATGTGGCTGCACGGCCGGCTGTGGCCCGTGTTCGGGCTGGGCGCGGCCTGGGGGCGGATCCTCTCGGTCGTCGCCTCGGCGCTGACGGCGCTGCTGCTCTTCCTGCTGTTCGAGCGCGAGTTCGGGACCGAGGCCGGGTTCTACGGCGCCGCGCTGTTCTGCGTGATCCCCGTCGAGGTGTATTTCGGCCGCACCGTCCAGCCCGAGGCCGCCGCTCTGCTCGGCTTCGTCGCCTCGCTGTACCTGTGGGACCTCTCGCTCGCGCCGGAGCGGCCCTTCGCGCCGTGGCTGGGCGCCGTCGCCGCGGCCTCGCTGTCGATCGGCCTGAAGCTGCCGTACGCGCACGCGATCGTCCCGCTGGCGGGACTGGCCTGGCGCCGCCTCGGGAAGGCGGCCCTGACCGACGCGCGCACCTGGGCCGCGGGCCTGGCCGCGGCCGCGCCGGTCGCGGCCTGGTACCTCTACGCCAGCCGCGGCGTCTACGTCGTCCCCACGCACCCGGGCGAGTTCGCGACGCTGTTCTACTACGAGCGCACGCTCTATCACCTGAAGTTCCTCGTCCTGTCGCGGCTGCCCGAGCTCATGGCCACCTACGGCGGCCTCGTCTTCCTGTTCTTCGGCGCGCGCCGCGTCCTCGTCCGGGAGCGGGACGCGTTCTGGATCGCGTGGATCGGAGGCTCCTTCGTCCACCTGATCGCGCTCGGCCGCTACGGTCACGTCCACGAGTACACCTGCCTTCCGCTCGCCGCCGGCGTCGCCGGCTTGATGGGCGAGGGAGCGCGCTCGATGCTCGCTCGCGCGCGAGAGACGCCCGACGCGCGGCGCCCCCGCGCGTACGCCCTCGTCGCCCTGCTGGCGGCCGCCGTCCCCGTCCACACCGCCCTGCGCATCGGCCACTGGTACCGGCAGGGCTTCGAGTATCTGGCGCGGGCGGGAGAGGCGGCCGCGAAGGTCAGCCGGCCCGACGACCTGTTCTTCACGAACAGCATGGCCCCGTCGGTCCTGCTGTATCATCTCGACCGGCGCGGCTGGTCCGAGGAGTTCGGATTGTACGACCTGCCCCGCGTCGAGGCGCTCATCGCCGAGCGCCGCAAGGACGGCGCCCGCTTCGTGGCGTCCGAGAAGAGCGGCCTGTTCGCCGAGCCCGACGGCGCCCTGTGGAAGGAGCTGCGCGCGAAGGCCCCTCCCGTCTGGGACGACGGGAGGCTCGTCGTGTTCGCGCTCCCTCCGGCGCGGCCCTGAGCCCGATTTCATATAATCGCCGTCCGGTGACCTCCCCGCTCCCCCGCTTCAAGCCCGAGCAGCACGACCAGGACCGCCATCCTCCGCGGTGCCCGGGCTGCGGCCACGACTCGCCCGAGACCGTCCATCCGTCGGTCGAGCCGGGCTTCGAGATCCTGCGCTGCCCGGACTGCGGACTGGGGCGGACCTGGCCGCCGCCCCCGCCGTCGGAGATCGTGAAATGGTACCCGGAGCAGTACTACGGGAAAGCCAACGTCCGCTTCAACCCCCTCTTCGAGCGCCTGGTGCGCTGGTTCCGCCGCCGCCGCGCGGCCGTCATACACAACCGAGTGCCGCGGGGTCCCGTGCTGGACGTCGGCTGCGGCCGCGGGTTCATGCTGTCGTACCTGCGCGAGCTCGGCTACGAGCCGCACGGCGTCGAGTTCTCCGACGACGCCGCGTACCACGCGCGGACCGTGCTCAAGCTGCCGGTCGCCGTCGACGACTTCGTGCGCATGCCTCACGAGCGCGACCGCTACAACGCGATCGTGTTCTGGCACTCGCTGGAGCACTTCTCGAACCCCGTCGCCGCGGTCGCGCGCGCGCACGAGGCGCTGAAGCCCGGCGGCGTGCTGTGCGTCGCGGTGCCGAACTACGGCAGCTGGCAGGCGCGCGTCTTCGGCCGGCACTGGTTCCACCTGGACGTGCCGCGGCACTACTTCCACTTCGGCGCGCGCTCGCTGGAAGCCGTCCTGGCCCGCCACCGCTTCCGCGTCGTCCAGCTCGACCACTTCAGCTTCGAGCAGAACCCGTACGGGATCCTGCAGAGCCTCTACAACGCGCTGGGCTTCCGCTTCAACCTGCTCTACTCGCTGCTCAAGGACCGCTCCGCGCGCGCGGTCGAGGCGCGGCACCACCCGTTCCAGACCGCGCTCATCGCCCTCCTCCTGCCGGTCCTGCTGCCGCTGTCGCTGGCGCTGTTCCTGCTGGAGACGGCGCTGCGCTCGGGCGGGACGATCGAGGTCTACGCGTTCAAGGAGTGAGCGGCGGGGCGCCGCTCAGGGGACGGTCAGGCGGCCGTCCTTGATGGTCAGGCCGGCCAGCTCGATGGAGAACGGCGTCTCCGGGTTCGGCTCCAGCGACAAGTCGAGCTCCTTGATCGGGCGGAACAGCGCCGGCGGCACCGGCGTCCCCATGTAGGACGCCGACAGGATGCGGACCTTCAGCCGGCGCGCGGCGCGGTCCAGCTCCAGCGCGGCCTCGGCCTCGACGCGGCGGCCCCGCCAGTCGCCGGAGGCCTTCACGGTCCCGTCCAGGGTCAGGCTGTTGAGCTTGAGTCCCGGGACGCGGGCCTCGACGAAGGCCTTCAGGTCGTCGGCGCCGACCTGCAGGGAGCGCACGACGACGCGGTCCACGCGCATCAGGCGCACGTCGCTCCAGTCGAAGTTCGTGCCCGCGCCCGCCTCGAACATCGGCACCAGGGAGAAGTTCTCGACGTCGGCGGCCACGCCGCGCACGGCCAGCCCGCGCACCTCGAGGCGGTCGATGCTGAGCATCACGTTGCGCCACGCCGACATCCCCTGGTCCCAGTCGCCCAGGTCGGCGTGCATCCCGCGCACGCGCACGTCGCCGGTCTGGAAGAGCGTGTAGTCGAGCTTCCTCTGGTCCATCGGGCGCGGCCGCGAGCGCTTCTGATGGTAGAGGACCGCGACGCTGCCGTCGGGGAGCGGCCAGGACGCGGAGCGCGCGTACGCGTGCTGGAACCAGCCGTCCGGCTCGTGGACGACCTTCGCCGCCTCGGGCAAGCCGCCGATGACGGTCGGCGGCCCCAGGCGGCCGTCCTTGATAAGGACGAACTCGGACAGCTCGCACAGGCGCTTGTTGACGCCGCGCATCCGCGCGTGCGGGAGCTTCAAGTAGCGCTGGGCCCAGTGGAAGGTCGGGCCGTTGAAGTACTCGTCGTTGGCGACGAGGGTCACGTTCGTGATCGGCCGCGAGGGGTCGCGGTCGGTCTCGATGCGGCGCAGGATCTCCTCCGTCTTCCAGTCGTCGGGCAGCGGCGGGCGGTTGACGAACAGCGTCAGCGGCTGCAGCGGCGTCGGGATCGTGACCGGACCGACGACGCCGAAGAAGAAGTTCAGCGCGCCGAGGACCTGGAACGCCGCGACGCCCCAGCTGAGCTGGCGGGGCCACGTCGCCGCCATCGCCAGGCCGAGAGGGGCCAGGCCGGGGAGGAGGAAGCGGATCTGACGGTTCGGAACGACGGTCCAGAACACGTACGAGAAGACGACCCAGTAGCCGATGATCCAGCCGTTCTCGCGGCGGCGCGAATACTGCGGCGCGAGCAGGCTGATGAAGCCCAGCGCCCACAGCAGGGGACCGAGCGACGAGCTGGCCTGGCCGAGGTAGGCGGCCCAGGCGTTGTCCTTCCAGAACGGAGTCGCGAAGTCGGACGAAGCCTGGACCAGGCGCGACGGCAGCAGCGCCAGATGCGACCAGTACCACGGCGCGCTCAGCGCCAGCGACAGCGCCGCCGCGGCCAGTACCTTGAGACGGGCGCCGCGGTCTCCCAACGCGCGGCCGGCGACGATGTAGGCCGGGAGCATGTAGCTGAAGAAGCTCCACTTGTGCATCATCCCCGCCGCGTGCAGGACGCCGAAGCCGAGGGCCGGCAGCCAGCCGGTGAAGCCTTCGCTCTCGAGCAGGGCGAAATAGGCGGCGCAGGCCCAGGCGACCATCGCCAGGTCCACGAGCTGCGTGGTCAGCAGGTCCTGCAGGCCCGGCGCGGCGCAGAACGCCAGCGTCGCCGCGAGCGCGCGCCCGTCGGGCAGGAAGCGCCAGCAGATCCCGAACAGAGAGAACGCCAGGATCGCCATGTAGAACCAGTTGACACACAGCGCCGCGTGCGCCGGGTCCGAGGAGGCGTACGCCCCCCTCAGCAGCAAGTGGTAGGCGGGCGGGAACGGCGGCATGCCCGGCTTGGGCGCCAAGTACCACATGTCGCTCCAGCGTCCGGCGCCGATCGCCTCGCGGTAGTCGAGCGCGATCTCCATGTGCGTCGCCTGGTCCCAGGACGGCGGGCGCTTGTCGACCGAGATGTAGTGGCGCAGCAGCAGGGCTTCGACCGCGAGGAAGGCGGCCAGGCCCAGGAGGCTGAACACGAGCGTTTTCCGCGAGGGGCGGAGCTGAGGGGCGAACTCGTTGTCCAAAGCGTGTCCATCCTAGTATATTTTTGTAGAATCCCGCCCTGATGAAAGCGGCCATCCTGATCGGCGGCCAGGGCACCCGTCTGCGGCCCTTCACGCTCGAGTCCCCGAAGCCCCTCCTCCCGGTCATCAACCGCCCGTTCCTTGAATATCAGTTCCGGGTCCTGCGCTCCCACGGCGTGCGGGAGACCGTGCTCTGCACCTCCTACCGCGCCGAGGACTTCCGCCGCGCGTTCGGCGACGGACGCCGCCTGGGCATGAAGCTGCGCTACGTCCGGGAGAGCATCCCGCTGGGCACCGGCGGCGCGCTCAAGAACGCCGAGAAGCACCTGCTCGGCTCGACGACGCTGATCCTCAACGGCGACGTCCTGAACGCCTTCGACGTCCGCGCCTTCCTGCGCTTCCACCGCGCGCGCCGCGCCGAGATCTCGATCGCGCTGACCCGCGTGAAGGACCCGACGATGTACGGACT
>JACQBB010000095.1 GCA_016194625.1 Elusimicrobiota bacterium
GATGGACTCCCACATGCCCTTGAAGCGCGGGCCGTGGCACTTCACGCAGGCCTCGGTCGACGCCTTGAAGGTCGCCTGCGCGACGCCCTCGGCGTTCCTGCCGCCTTCGGTCTTCTGGTAGTGGCAGCCGACGCAGTCCACGCGCGCCAGGAACATCGGGCTGGGGATCTCGGGCAGGCCGAGCGCCTTCGCGCGGCCGGAGTACAGCTCCAGCTGGCCGGCGTGCTTGTCGGTGTGGCACAGCGAGCAGTCGAAGTTCAGCGTCGGCGGGTGCGACGCCGGCACCTCGACGACCTTCTCCGACGGCGCGCCGGGCTTGGAGACGGCCTTGATCGGCGGCAGTTCCTTGCCGTCGGTCGCGAAGCCGTGCTTCATCGGCTCGTGGCAGTGGATGCAGGCGATGTTCTTCTCGGTCACGTGCTTCTCGTGCAGCAGCACGTGGTCGTCGATCTTCGTCAGCAGGTTCGGCTGGTTGTGGCAGGCCAGGCAGCGGTCCTTCGGCGCCGCGCCCTCGCCTTGGACGATGTCGCGGTGGCAGCTCTGGCAGGCGACGCCGCGGCCGACGAACTCCTTGTGGTTGTAGGTCATGCCGGCGATCTTGAAGTCCTGCTTGGGCAGGGAGTGGCAGCCGGTGCAGCCGGCGATCGGCTTCAGGTCGCGGCCCTCGCCGCGGCCCTTGAAGTGGCACAGGAAGCAGGTCGTGTAGGTGACGGCGATGTGCTCGCCGACCATGACCTGTGAGTGGCAGGACACGCAGCGCAGCTGGCGGCCGCGGCGGACCTCGGTCAGGTGCGGGCGATGGTCGAACAGCACGCCGTTCTTGGCGACGACTTTCCCCTCCAGCAGGCGCTGGGAGTGGCAGCCGGAGCGCAGGCACGAGGCGTTGTCCACCTCGGCGAACGGCTTCGACGAGTAGGTCCGCGTCACGTACTTGGCGACCTGGGAGAGCGCCTGGAACTTCTTCCAGATCAGCGTCTTCGGGGAGGCCGGCGGGTAATGGCACTCCACGCAGCGGACCTTGTTGTGCTTGGACGCCTTCCACGCCTGGAAGTACGGCCCCATGATGTGGCACGAGTTGCAGAAGGTGGGGCTCTCGGAGTACTCCACCGTGCCCCAGCCCGCCGCGAGGATCAGGACGACGACCGCCAGCATCGCCGGCAGTCCGAGGGTCCAGCGCCCGATCTTGAAGCTCATGGTCTATCTCTCCCCTGCGTCTTTTTCAGATTCGTCTTCGCGCGGGTCCGGCAGGTAGGTCTCGCCGGTCAGCCACGCCCAGTTCATCGGGTACACGTCCGGGTCGAAGAACACCCAGTAGCCGTGCCAGATCAGGATCGCGAGGCAGGCCAGCACCGCCTCGAGGTAGTGCACGACGCGCGCGGTCTCGATGATCCACAGCGGCAGCCAGGCCAGCGCCAGGTTGTGGAACAGGAGCAGGCCGCCGGTGACCGTCATCACCATCGAGCCCCAGACCAGCGCCCAGTACTCGAACTTCTCGGCGTAGCTGAACTGGAGCAGGTGCGGCTTGGCCTTCGTCGCGCCCAGGTTGTAGGAGACCACCTTCAGCGGGTCGAACAGGTCGCGCTTGGCGGGAAGCATCGCCCACAGCCGGGAGCGTCCGGGCCTGCTCGCGAGGTAGGCGAGGTGCGCGGCGGCCATCATCAAGAACAGCGCGGCCGCGCTGCGGTGCGCGTTCTTGCGCACGGCCTCGCCGCCCAACAGGCCGAACGGCGCGGACCACCACGCGTCGGGATAGTGCAGGGCGAAGCCGGAATAGGCCAGCAGGATGAAGCTGACGCCGTTGGCGGCGTGCTGCCAGCGCTCGACGGCGGAGAGCGGGACCTCGTCGTCGCGATGGCGCCGCGCGCGGGGCCCGCGCATCTTCCGGTTCAGGTCGAGGACGTTGTGGACCAGCATGCCGAGCACGGTGAGAGGGATCGCGAAGCCGTAGAACTGCGCCGCGAGCGCGGCGAGCGGGCTGCCGCCGCCTTCCTGGGCGAGCGCCTCGTGGACCTTGACCCCGCTCCTCCACCGCTTGCCCGCGCCCTCGTGGCACTGGCCGCAGGTGCGCGTCAGGTTCGCGGCATTGGTCTTGGACGCCGGATCGGAGGAGGCCAGCACGTCGTGCCAGCCGTGGCAGGACGCGCAGTCGGCGACGTTCGTCGCCCCGCCCTTGTCGGCCATCCCGTGGAACGAAGACCGGAAGCTGGCGACGCGGTCGCCGAAGCGCCCGGCCAGACGCTCGGACTGGTGGCAGTCGGCGCAGGTCTTCGCGCGGTTGGAGCGGGCGACGCGGCTCCCGTCCTCGCCGGGCGCCCGGATGTCGTGCTCGCCGTGGCAGTCCACGCAGGTCGGCGCGCCGCGCTCCCCGCGCGCGGACGCGCGCCCGTGGACGCTGGCGGCGAACTTCCTCGCCTCGACGGCGTGGCAGCGGCCGCAGGTCTTCACGATGTTCCTCTCGGCGATCCGCGACGCCGGGTCGGAGGGACGCAGGATGTCGTGCGAGCCGTGGCAGGACGCGCAGTTCGCGGCGTCCTCGCCGGCCGCCGCCGCCTTCGCGTGGGTCGAGGCCATGTAGGCCTTGTACATGTCGGTCTGCGAGAGGCCGTGGCGTTTGGCGAACTCCGGGTCGCTGTGGCACTTCGCGCAGGTCTTGGGCAGGTTCAGCGCCGAGACGCTCGCGGCCGGGTCCGACGCCTTGAGGATCGAGTGGCCGCCGCCGTGGCAGGACAGGCAGATCGCGGCGTCCGGGTCGCCCCCCGCGCGCGCGCGGCCGTGGACGCTCGCCGCGTACTTCGCCACCTCGCCCTTATGGCACTGCGCGCAAAGGCTCAGTCCGAGCTTGTGCGGGTCGCGCATCGCGTGGTTGCCGTGGCAGGCGACGCAGGCGTTCTGCCGGCCGTTCTTCTTGGACGAGAACAGCGCGGAGTGGACGCCGGACTTCAGCTCCTTGGACGGCCCCGCGTGGCAGGAGGCGCAGTCCACCTTCGCGACCGGGGTCGGATGCGGATAGTCCTTCACGTCGGCGTGGCACGACGAGCACGCCTTCGACGCGTGCGGGGAGCGCGCGAACGCGTCGCCGTCGACGAACGGCGGGCCCGCGTCCTTCGTCCCGTGGCAGCCGAGGCAGCTCTCGTTCTCCGGAGGAGGCGCGGACGCGGCCGGAGCGGACTCCCCCGAGAGGAAGGCCGCCGCCAGGAGCAAGGCCACGAGCGTCCGCGTCATCACTCCTCCTCTTCGTCTCTGCGCCGCAGGACGGAAATCA
>JACQBB010000100.1 GCA_016194625.1 Elusimicrobiota bacterium
GTCGGCCAAGACCGGCGCCGGCCTGGACGCGCTGACGAAGGCCGTCGCGGCCGCCGCGGGCGCCGCGCCCGCCGACGAGGGGGAGACCCTGCTCGTCGGCGCGCGCGACCGCGAGGCGCTGGCGGCGGCGCTCGCCGCGCTTGACGCCGCGCGCGGCGAGGTCGCCGCGCTCCCCGGCGCGTGGGAGGACCGCATCGCGGGCCGCCTGCGCGACGCGCACGCCGCGCTCGGCCTGATCCTGGGCGAAGGCGCGCCGGACGAGGTCCTGAAGGCCGTCTTCTCCCGTTTCTGCGTAGGCAAGTGAGGCACGACGAACGATGACCCGCAAGGCGAAGCAGACCAAGGCCGCTCCGAAGAAGAAGCCCAAGAAGGCGCCGAAGACGCCGGCGCCGCGCGTCCCGCGCCGCACGCCGGTCGAGGACATCGCGCCCGAGGAGCAGATCGTCGGCGCGCCGCTGCTCGGCAAGGTGACCGCCTACGAGCCGAAGACGCGCGAGCTGACTCTGGAGCTCGAGGAGCCGCTGACCGTCGGCGACGGCCTGCGCGTGAAGGGCCGCGCGACCGACCTGACGCAGCGCGTCGAGCGCCTGCGCGTCGGCGAGCGCGCGGTGCAGAGCGCGCTCGCGGGCGAGACGGTCAGCGTCGAGGTGGCCGACCGGGTGCGCCCCGGCGACGCCGTGTACAAGGTGCGCGCCGCGTGAGGATCGCGTCGCCGCGGGCGGTGCTCGGGCTCCTGCTCGCGGTGAACATCCTCAACTACGTGGACCGCCAGGTCGTCTACGCGCTGCTGCCGCTGCTCCAGCGCGACCTGAGCCTGTCCGACACGCAGGCCGGCTCGCTGGCGTCGGCGTTCATGGTGGTGTACATGCTCGCCGCGCCGCCGATCGCGTGGCTGGCCGACTCGCGCGGGCGCAAGCCGTGGATCGTCGCCGGCGTCGCCGTGTGGAGCGTGGCCACGGGCGCGGCCGGCCTGGCGCGCGGCTTCCTGAGCCTGTTCTCCTCGCGCGCGCTCGTCGGCGTGGGCGAGGCCTGCTACGGCGCGATCTCGCCGTCCTTCGTCGCGGAGCGCTTCCCGCCGGCCCAGCGCGGCCGCGCGCTCGCGCTTTTCTCCATGGCGATCCCGGTCGGCTCCGCGCTGGGCTACGCGGGCGGGGGGATGGTCGGCGACGCGCTCGGCTGGCGCAAGGCGTTCTGGATCGTCGGCCTGCCGGGACTCGTCCTGGCCGCGCTGTGCACCTTATTGCCCGACGACGCTCCGCACGAGGGCACGCCGTCGGCCGCCGCCGGCTACCGCGAGGTCTGGGGCATCGCGACCTTCCGCGACATCACCTTCGCGGGCGCGGCGATGACCTTCGCGCTGGGCGGGTTCGCGGTGTGGATGCCGACCTTCTTCCACCGGACCTGGGGACTCTCGGTCGGGAAGGCGGGGACCTTGTTCGGCGCGCTGACGGTGCTGGGCGGGCTGTGCGGCTCCCTGCTCGGCGGCTGGCTCGCCGACCACCTGCGCAAGACGCGCGCCGACGCGGACCTGGTCGTCTCAGGCGTCGGACTGGCCGCGGGGATGCCGCTGGCGGCGCTCGCCATCGTCGCGCCGACCCTGCCGCTCACCGTCGCCGCTCTGTTCGTCGCGGAGACCCTGCTGTTCCTCAACATGGGGCCGCTGAACTCGGCGATCGTCTCCGTCACGCGCCTGGAGACGCGCTCGATGGCCTTCGCCGCGAACATCCTCGTCATCCACCTGCTCGGCGACGCCGCCTCGCCGACCATCATCGGCTGGGGCTCCGACACCTTCGGCCTGAGCCGCGCGCTGCTCGCCGCCTGCCTGGCGCTGGGCCTGGGCGGCTGGTTCTGCCACCGCGCCCGCGCCGATTTCGCCGCCGACTCCGCCCGCGCCGGAGGGACCCCCGCATGAAGAGGCTGTTCTCCTTCGCGAAATCGTTCCTGATCGCGCCGTCCGAGGCCGCCGACGCCTGCGCCGCCCCCGACGCGTGGAAGGACGCGCTGAAGCTCTACGCCCTGCTCGCCGTCCTCCAGCTCGTCTCCTCCTGGTTCGACCCGCTGGCCTTCCTGGACCCGAACTCCCCGATAAGACCCGCGCACGGCGCCGGCTTCTGGACCGCGGTCCTGCTGTGGGAGCCGGTGCTGATGGCGATGAGCGTGTTCTTCACCGTGCTGGTCGTGGACTGGATGAGCGAGGGCTGGCTCCCGGTGAAGACAGCCGTCGCGACGCTGTGGAGCGCGCTCCCGGCGGTGACGGCGGTGTACTACGCGTCGCCGAATACGGCGCTCGGCAAGGGCTGGTTCGTCGGCCTGCTCGCCGCGTGGCTGGCGGCGTCCGTCGTCGCGGCGCGGCGCGTGCCCGCCGGCCGCTGGCGCCTGATCGGCACCTACCTGCTCGGCCTGTCCGCGGTCCAGATCGCGGGGCTCGCCGCGGAGTTCCTGATCGTGGTCCCCGCGCGCTCGCTCACCGCGTTCTACGTCTACAGCGGCGTGATGCTACTGTGGGTCGTCGCCTCCTTCTCCATCGGCATGCGCCGCCTGAAGATCACCGGCTCCACGTCTGACCCGGGGGAATCATGGTCAAGAAGCTCCTGCCGTGGCTGGTGCTGGCGTCGCTCGCGGGCTGCGTCACCGCTCCGCCCGCCGTGGACCCGTTCGCGGGGATGCACGCCTACAATCCCGTCTACCGCGACTTGACCCTGGCGATCGTCGTGTCGCAGAACACGGAGAACACGCTGACTTACGCCCGCAGCGGCGCGGTCGCGCACTCGCGCGGGACGTTCGGCCCCAAGATCCAGACCTACATCGGCCAGATCGCGGCGGAGTTCCTGCCCAAGACCTTCAAGAGCGCGGTCAAGGTCGACCGCATCGAGGACGCGGCGTCGGTCCACGCCGACGTCGTGGCGGTACTCGACGTCCAGGCCGAGGGCGGCATCCGCGCCGGCAAGACCACGACGATCTCCGTCTCGCTGATCTGCATGACGCCCGACGGACGCCGCCTCGACGTGATCAAGGGGACGGGCGCGCAGACGATCGCGTTCCCCGACTTCCCGTCGGCGTTCGACGCCGCGGTCACGGGCGCCATCGGCCAGACCCAGCGCTCGCTGGAGGACTCGCTGTTCAACTCGGCCCCGCTGCTCGAGCTGGCGAAGGCGCGGGCGGGGACCGCGGGCGCTCCCGTCGCCGCGGCCGCGCCGGCCCCGGCGCCCCGCGCCGAGGCGCGCGCCGCCTCGGACGTCGACGCTCTGCCGTCGCGCCGCGCCGCGCGCGACCCGAAGGCGTACGCGATCGTGATCGGCATCGAGAAGTACCGCCAGAAGCTCCCGGCCGCCGAGTTCGCCGCCGCGGACGCGCGCGCGATGAGCGCCTACCTGACCAAGGTCATGGGCTATCCCGAGGAGAACGTCGTCACCCTCGTCGACGACCAAGCCGCCAAGAGCGACTTCGAGAAGTACTTCGACAAGTGGCTGCCGAACAACGTCGAGCCCGGCTCGACCGTCATGGTCTACTACTCCGGCCACGGCGCGCCGAACCCGCGCACCGCGGACGCCTACCTGGTCCCCTACGACGGCGACCCGACCTTCCTCGAAGAGACCGGCTACCCGCTCAAGCGGATGTACGCCGCGCTCGCCAAGCTCCCCGCCAAGAAGGTCTTGGTCGCCCTCGACTCCTGCTTCTCCGGCGCGGGCGGGCGCTCGGTCATCGCCAAGGGCTCCCGGCCGCTCGTCGTCGACATCCGCCGCGACCTGGCGCTGCCCAAGAACATGTCCGTCCTGGCCGCGTCCGCCGACGACGAGACCAGCTCGACCTACGACGAGAAGGGCCACGGCCTGTTCACCTACTTCGTGCTCAAGGGCATCCGCGACGAGAACGCCCTGCGCTCCGACGGATCGCTCGACGTGCGCGGCCTGTACGGCTACGTGAAGGAGCAGGTGCGCCGCGTCGCCCGCAAGCGCTACAACAACGAGCAGACCCCGCAGCTGCTCGCGCCCAAGGAGTAGGAGCGCCCCTCATGACCGCGGCCGGCCGGCTCGACGAGTTCGTCGCCGCGCAGGACGCGGTGTACCCGTCCGTCCTGCGCGAGCTCGCCGCCGGACGCAAGCGCACGCATTGGATGTGGTTCGTGTTCCCGCAGCTCGCGGGCCTGGGCGGCTCGCCGATGGCCGCGCGCTACGCGCTGAGCTCGGTGGACGAGGCGAAGGCGTACCTGGCGCACCCGGTGCTGGGCCCGCGCCTGCGCGAGTGCGCGCGCCTGCTCGTGGAGGGAGCCGCCTCCGACATCCACGAGATCCTGGGCGACCCCGACGACCTGAAGTTCTGCTCGTCGATGACTTTGTTCGCGCTCGCCGCGCCGGACGAGCCGCTCTTCCAGAAGGCGCTGGACCGCTTCTACGGCGGCCACAAGGACCAGGTGACGCTCGGCCTGCTGAAGGGGGGACGATGATCCACCCGAAGCGCTACGAGGTGATCGTGGTCGGCGGCGGCCACGCGGGCATCGAGGCGGCGCTGGCCTCGGCGCGCATGGGGCGAGCGACGCTCCTGCTCACGCAGAACCTGGACACGATCGGGACGATGTCGTGCAACCCGGCCGTCGGCGGCGTGGGCAAGGGGCAGATGGTGCGCGAGCTGGACGCGCTCGGCGGCGAGATGGCCAAGGCGGCCGACCGCGCGGGGCTGATGTTCCAGACGCTGAACGTGGGCAAAGGCCGCGCGGTGTGGTCGCCGCGCGTGCAATGCGACAAGTTCGAGTACCGCGCGTTCCAGAAGAAGGTCGTCGAGGAGACGCCGGGCCTGGACGCCCTGCAGGACGAGGCGAAGGGGCTGTGGCTGGACGGCTCGCGGCTGCGCGGCGTGCGGGGCGGCCGCGGCACGCGCTACGAGGGCGCGTGCGTCGTGCTGACCACCGGCACCTTCCTGAACGGCCTCACCCACGTGGGCCTGGAGAGCCGGCCGGGCGGACGCGGGGGAGAGCCCGCCGCGGTCGGCATGTCGGCGTCGCTGGCCGAGCTCGGCCACGGCGTGGGGCGCCTCAAGACCGGGACGCCGCCGCGATTGCACGGGCGCTCGATCGCCTGGGAGAAGCTCGAGGTCCAGCGCGGCGAGGACCCGCCCAAGCCCTTTTCGCGGTTCACGCGCGCCATCGTCCGGCCGCAGCTCACCTGCTCGGTCGCCTACACCGGCGCGGCCACGCACGGCCTCATCCGCGACAATCTCGACCGCTCGCCGCTGTACTCGGGCAAGATCAAGGCGCTGGGGCCGCGCTACTGCCCGTCCATCGAGGACAAGGTCGTGAAGTTCCCGCAGAAGGAGCGCCACCAGCTCTTCCTGGAACCCGAGGGGCGGAGCACCTCGGAGATCTACGTGAACGGCCTCTCCACGAGCCTGCCGGAGGACGTCCAGCGGGCCATCGTGAACTCCATCGCGGGCCTGGAGGACGCGCTGATCGTGCGGCCGGGCTACGCGATCGAGTACGACTTCTGCGACCCGACGGGGCTGGACGCCGCCCTGCGGAGCAAGACTCTCCCGGGATTGTTCATGGCGGGGCAGATCAACGGGACGACGGGCTATGAAGAGGCGGCGGCGCAGGGGTTCGTGGCCGGGGTGAACGCCGCGCTGGCCGCGCGGGGGGAGGCGCCCTTCACCCTGCGCCGGGACGAAGCGTACATCGGCGTGATGATCGACGACCTGGTGACGCGCGGCGTGGACGAGCCGTACCGGATGTTCACGGCGCGGGCGGAGTACCGGATGACTTTGCGGGCGGACAACGCGGACCTGCGGCTGATGGAGCACGGCCATCGCCTTGGCCTCATCGACGACGGCACTTTTATCGCGTTCGAAAAATACCGCGGCCTCGTGAACGGGAACGGCGATATGCCGGACTCCGAATTATTCCCGTGGGACATGGACGCAACCAACGAACAACGGATGATTCAAACGTCTTATGCGGGGTATATCTCGCGCGAGAACGCCCACGCCGAGAAGCTCAGGAACGCCGAGCTGGTCGAACTGCCCCACGACATGGATTACATGTCGATCGGCGCTCTGGGTCACGAGGCCCGGCAGAAATTGACGCGCGTGAAGCCGCGCACCATCGGGCAAGCGTCGCGCATACCGGGACTGACGCCGTCCGACGTGCAGATCGTGTGGGCGCGGGCGACGAGGGCCAAGGCTTGAGCGCCCTGACCACGCTCGCCGAAACGGCGAAGATCTGGGGCGCGCCGTTGGACGACCTCGCGCTCTCGCGGGTCGAGACGTACCTCAAAGCCGTGGCGGAGAAGAACGCGACGACGAACCTGACGGCGGACGATTCTTGGGACGACCTCGTCTTGAAGCACGCGGCCGACGGGGTGTTCGCCGCGTCGGAACTGCGCAGACGCCTCGCGGCCCCTTCGCCGCGGATCCTGGACCTGGGGTAGGGGGGCGGCTTCGTCGGCGTGTGCCTGAAGATCGCGTGGCCCGCGGCCGAGGTCACGCTGATGGAGGCGGTCGAGCGGAAGTACAAGTTCCTGAACGCCGCCGCGGCGCAGCTGGGGATGCCGGGACTGCGGCCGCTGTGGCGGCGCGCGGGGGAAGGGAAGCCGCGCTCGGCGTACGAGACGGGGTTCGACGCGGTGGTGGAGCGGGCGCTGGCGCCGCTGCCGGAGGCGGTCGCGCTCGCGCTCGAGGACAAGGACCGGCGCCTGGCCATCTTCGCGCGACTGGAGGACTGACCGATGCGGATGCTGAACCGGTACTTCACCCCGTTCGCGCTGGTGCTGACGGCGCTCGCCGTCTATTTCCGCATCGACGAGTTCAAGGACGCGGGCCTGCAGGCGCCCGCGATCGCGGCCGGCATCCTGGTCGCCGACGTGCTCGTCAACTGGTGGATCGGCCGCAATCAATACCGCTGGATGGCGTGGTCGAAGCAGCTGCGCTTGATCCAGGTCTGGCTGAACTACCTGTGGGCGGTGCCGCTGTTCCACCTGCTCTACCCGTTCTGGGCGCCGATGTGGCTGCTGTTCGTGATGGCGCCGACCGCCGCCGCGCTCGTGCTGACCAAGCGCGACACCGTCGTCTGCGCGCTCGTCTCCGCGGGCACCATGATCGCGCTGTACTGGCACCGCCAGCCGCTCGAGGGCGTGTTCCTGGGCATGGCGCTGTCGCAGGCGGCGTTCATCGTGATCTTCTCCCTGTTCGTCCACAGCCTCGCCGAGACCGCGCTGCGCATGCGCGACGCGACCGCGGGCTGACCGTGGCGTTCCGCGGCCGGAGGGGCTAAACTCTCCCCATGGACGTCCTCCTCCGTCTCCGCGTCCTCATCTGGGTCCTGGTCATCAGTCTTTGGGGCGTGATGGTCTACCAGTACCTGGGCGAGGAGGAGAAGGAATCGGCGCAGATGAAGCCGGTCGTGAACCCCTACTCCGCGGTGTCCGTCGCGGAGACCGCGCCCGCGCCCGACGCCGTCGAGCCCGACGCGCCCGCGGCCGCGCCGGGGCTCGTCGCCTCCGCCGGCGCACCCGTCGGCCCCGCGCCCGCCGCGGTGCCCGCGCTCGTCGTGCCGCACGGCGCCGCCGACCCGTCGGCGATCGTCACGCCCGCGCCCGGCGCCGTCGCGCCCGCGCCGGCGGAC